>CAJWHX010000165.1 GCA_913040875.1 uncultured Pseudomonadota bacterium
GTTGGTTCATTCAGCAATCGAAGAACTTCAATCCCTGCAATCTTTGCTGCATCTTTGGTCGCTTGGCGCTGTGCGTCATCAAAATATGCGGGGACTGTTATCACCGCTCCAGTAGGTGGTGCGAACAAACACTCTTCGGCGACATTCGCTAGAGTTTTTAAAATATGTGCAGACATTTCAATTGGGGTAATGGCCTTGTCACCAATCGAAAAGCGTGTCACACGTTCATCATCAGCCAACTCATACCCAAAATCTGTTGCTTCTTCTCGTATATCATTGGGTGATCGACCCATAAATCGTTTGATTGAACGAAATGTTTGCACGCCTTCTTTGCCAATTTGCTGGAGTGCTTCTGTACCAGACGCGGTTAGATTTCCATCGTTGTCATATTGCAACACTGAAGGAAACAACGGATTTTCATTGTCATCAAGTAAGATCCTTGCTGTTCCACTGAGGACTACCGAAACCAAAGAATGTGTCGTGCCTAAATCAATTCCAATATTTGCCATGATTACTCCATGTGACGCTTGTAAATTCTGTCACGTTTTCCAATGAGCGATAACCGTTGACCAACTTGGTCAACTGTTCACCAAATTCTGTAAATACTTCATTTTGCCCAGTACTTCTTCCACACCAGACAGGTCGCCTTCCCCATTTTCCCAAGTTCTGAACTGCCCTTCCAGTTCATCTTTACAACCTGTCAACAGGTCTTTCGCCTCTTCCCGAACCGACTCTCGGTCTTCCATAGCACGCATCTGCAGTTCAAAGATGGTCTCTAAGAACTCCGTGTCCATTTTGCCGCCTCGTTCTGAAACACTTGCCGACCCGGTCGCTAGGTAACGAGCGCGCATGACATCATCTTGTAAAACTCGAAGACCTTCATTGACAAGAGCCATCCATTGTTTGGACATTCGACGCTCCACTGCTGACGCTTGGCGCCATTTGTCTGGATGTAAAATCTTTGCCAAACGCAAATGTGCAGAACGAACATCGTCCGTCTGGACAAAGTATCGCTTTCGCAAACCAAATACGGCAAAATAATCTGCTTTGGGTGGCGGCGGCCGTATGGCTGAACAACTGACACAAACCAATCCCTGCATCGGTTCTTTGCATTTCCAGCACAACATTTTTGCTCTCACTCAATCCCCCACTGTACAGAAAAACCGCCACAGTGGACGGTCCTTCACAAAACTTGTTCAACGATAGATATACCTACAAGGTAAACGACTCGCCACAAGAACAAGATCGGGATGCCAACGGGTTGTTGAATACAAATCCAGTACGCACCATCGTCTGCTCAAAGTCGATTTCAGAGCCGTTGATAAACATGTAGCTTTTGCGTTCAACAGCAACTCGGTGATCACCGAAAGAGAACATCTTATCTTTTGCTTGGGCAGCATCCGCAAAGTCCATGTGATAACTCAGGCCTGAGCATCCACCGCCACGAACACTGAGTCTCAAAACGGCTTCAGGGGTCTGGCGTTTCTTTTTAAGCAATGTCAAACGGTGCATGGCGTTGTCTGTCATAGTAATGGCCACTACATCCTCCCAAATGGTATGAACTACGTCTATATACTTAGTCCAATCGAACAGATTACTCAACCGTGCTGGCCTTCTTTTCTTGATAATTTCGGATGGCTTCCTTGATCGCATCTTCTGCAAGTACGGAGCAATGAATCTTTTGCGGTGGCAACTCAAGTTCAGCAGCGATGTCCACATTGCGTAATGTTTCAGCCTCTTCCACTCGCTTACCTTTAACCATTGTCGTCACAAGAGAAGAAGAAGCAATGGCCGAACCACAACCGAATGTTTTGAATTTTGCATCTTCAATGACGCCTTCTTCACTGATTTTTAATTGCAATTGCATCACGTCACCACAGGCTGGTGCACCGACTACTGCAGTGCCCACTTGTGGATCTTGACGGTCCATTGAACCCATGTTGCGCGGATTGTTGAAATGATCGTTGACTTTATCGCTGTAACGCATGTCTATCTCCAAAATAAATGTCTATTGACGGGGGAATTGTAATAAATTTGAGTGTGTGTAAGGACTATTTAGTGTGCAGACCACTGAACGGTTTTCAGATCGATGCCCATCTTCGCCATTTCGTAAAGTGGACTCATATCACGAAGTTTCTTGATCTGCGTAACGATGATACCCAGTGCCGCATCGACCTCTTCTTTCGTGGTAAATCGTCCAAGACCAAAACGAATCGATGTATGGGCCAGTTCCACATCTACACCAAGAGCTCTCAAGACATAACTTGGCTCGAGACTTGCACTGGTACAGGCGGACCCTGAAGAACATGCAATTTCTTTGATCGCAAGCATGATGGCTTCTCCTTCAACATAAGCGAAGGAGATATTCAGATTGTTCGGCAGGCGATGCTCCATTGAACCGTTGATGAATACTTCATCAAGCTGCGATTGGACTTGCTTCCACATATAATCTCTGAGTTCTCTAACCTTTTCAATGTGGCCTTCTTCCAAATCCTTCTTGGAAAGTTCCGCTGCCTTACCCAAACCAACAATTTGGTGAACAGGCAACGTGCCAGAACGCATACCGCGCTCGTGACCACCACCATCAATCAATGCTTCCAAACGAATTCTGGGTCGTCCTCTCCGAACATACAAGGCACCAATTCCCTTTGGCCCGTACATTTTATGCCCAGAAATACTGAGCATATCAATCTGAGAGGCTTTCACATCCACAGTCACTCGGCCCAGCGCTTGAACAGCATCTGAGTGAAATACGACCTTAGGAGACTGTTTCGATTTTCGAGCTTCTGCGACAATGGCACCAATCTCAGCGATGGGCTGAATCACTCCTATCTCGTTGTTGGCGTACATCACTGAAACCAAAACCGTGTCCTCACGAAGAGCGGCTTTCAAATCATCCAAACGAATCCGACCGTCCGACTCTACCTCTAGAAACGTGATCTCCCAGCCGTCTCGCATGAGTGCTTTACACGCATCTACGACCGCCTTGTGCTCTGTCAAAACCGTGATGATGTGACCCGTTTCCCCATCATTGTTTCGTTCGTAATACTTGGCAATGCCTTTGATGGCAAGGTTGTTCGACTCCGTAGCGCCTGAGGTCCAAACAATTTCCTTACCGGTAGCATTGATGAGGCTTCCGACTTGGTCTCTTGCCAACTCTACTGCATCTAGAGCATTCCAACCAAAGGCGTGAGAACGCGAAGCAGCATTGCCAAACTGATTGGTCAAGAACGGCAACATTGCCTCAACAACAGCAGGGTCGCAAGGGGTCGTTGCATGATTGTCCAAATAAATCAAATCTGAAATGTCTTTCATAATGAAAACTCCACTGAAAATCAGTCGTGAGAATGCTGAAGAGATTCTTGGACTCCAGCAATGAGAATGGGAATTTGTGTCTGGTTATGACCATGTCGGGTACAATTTGGGCAGTCTGATTGATCAACTCGAAATTGGCAGGGTGTACATTGATTTGCAAACTGAATAGACTCTTGAAGTTCGGTCGCCAGCTGTTGGAGCTGGGCGATTTGCTGCTGTACTTCCAGCAACTTTTCTTGATACAAAACACTCATTTGATTCATCAAATCTGATGCTGATTCTACGGCCCCAAAGGACGACAAAAAGGTTTTTATCTCGGGAAGAGAAAACCCCAACCGATTCAATTTATCGATCCACTCGACTTGGAAAACCGCTTTATCAGAATACATACGGTACCCTGCTTCGGTACGACTGTCTGGCGATAGAATCCCCAACTGCTCATAATACCGAATGGCTCTAGAGGTTTTACCTGTTTTCTCAGCTATGGTTTTAATAGAATACATAAACGACTGCTCTCAACCTTAACCTTAACGTAAAGGTTACTGTTTGTCAACAAATGTCACTCGATGAAATGCATTTTGCCCTGTTCGAACTCTATTTTAATTATCCCATGCCAATCTGTTCTCAATACTTTCGACTCTCTAAGAGACCACAATGTTTCAGGATGGGGATGACCAAATCGGTTCCTTTCACCTACAGATATAACGCTAAAATTCGGTTCCAACAAGGATATGAATTTCTCTGATGTCGATGTTTTAGACCCGTGGTGCGCTACCTTTAATACATCCACATCGGACAGCACTTCGAGCAATCGACGTTCAGCATCTTCCTCAATGTCTCCTGTAAGCAATACCTTATGTTGAGCAATACTGATTTCTAAGACGACGCTCTCTTCATTGCAACGATCGGATGTATCGGCCTTCCAATCATGTGGATGTAGAATTCTAACATGTCTATTGACTACGTCTGAAGTCCATTGAATCGTGTGGGCAATCTGAATCGGCACAGATTTGGATCTAGCAAAATCCCATAATGCAGAATATCTCCCACCTTCATCTTCAGGTTCCAAACCCCGTCCAACAATTAGAGATCCAACATCAACGTGTTGCAACACAGAAAACATCCCCTCCATATGATCCGCGTGAGGATGAGACAGCCACATCTTATCAATACGCCAAATCCCCTGTCGCTTCAGATACGGCACCAAATCAAATGTGAACGGACCTGCGTCCACCAGCCACACCACTCCATCTTTCCACTGTATGAGTGTAGCATCCCCTTGTCCAACCGGAAGAAACTGAATCTGCATTTCAGGACGGTTCTTCAAATACAAATGGTACATTGACCCATACGGAGTATTGATCCAAATGAGCCCACTCCCCATCAATCCAAACATACATCTTACCCATTTGTTCTTTATCAAAGCAACACTGATGATACATCCAAATGCTATGAATACATCTCGAACATCAAACGCAACCATGAAAGGCTCGATACTCAATGGTTCCAATAGCCACATCGATAATTCCACAGACGCATCTGCGATGACAAAGAAAAGCATCGATATGGTTGAACAGCCAGACATACCAGTCACAAGACCCAGCATAGAGATTGGCACTGCTAAGGTGGCTAGGAATGGTGTAACCAACAAATTGGCAATTACCCCAGTCAACGGAATGGACTGAAAGATCCAAGCACAAATCGGGATCGTACCAATTGTTGCGCCTACCGTCATTCCTATCGAGACTGTGATCCCATTTACAATACGAGACTTTGATTTTGAGGTCAATCGACGGGCGTATTGCCCAAACAGTCCAATGCCAATCACCGCTGCAAAAGAGAGCTGGCATCCCAAATCATGCATCATCGAAGGTTCATGAAGCAGCATCACCATTCCTGTCAATCCCAGAACATCCCATAGAGAAAAGGATACATCCAATCCTCTACCGATACAATACACACACACCATTAACACAGCCCTTTGAGCCGATGCAGACCACCCAACCTGATGCCCATACCACACTGAAACCAGTATGGAACCGGTCAATGCAATTCGTTTTGTATACGCATCCAACCCCCATCTTTCAAATCTATCGATCAATACAATCCATCCTATTAGTCGATATAAGAATGCATACGTACACGCCGCCATGAGACCAATGTGCATTCCACTAATCGCCAACAGATGACTGGTACCCGTGTGCTGAAGTTTTTGCTTCAACGCCGGGTCAATACCCGACTTATCTCCAGATATTAATGCCCACAAAACACCTCCGTATGTCAAGTCATCTAATATCACTGGCTTTTGAACCCGTTCTGGCTCACTGTGAATGATCCACTCTTTGGCCTTCCGAACCCCCATTCTTTGAGCATGTACGCGTCTAAATTGATCCACACCCCCTTCCCAATATGCGAGCCCGGTCTTTGGTTGATGCCACACCGACACCAACGACCCTTGAATTGGTGCTGACGGAAAAAATTCTATCAACCACCGTTCACCTTCATTTTGAATCAAAGCCTCTCGACGATTGGATTTCATCACCCAACCGGTTGTATACCCGTCCAATTCAACAGATTGATCTGTTGCATTCACCATGGTGGACAATCGCAACGCACCAATCATCATTGCCATTATCCAGACGATCACTCTTCCTTGTCGAGGATCCTTACAGACCAAAAGCAAGAGCCCATACGCACACACCCCAATGCGCAACCCCATTACACTTGGTTCCCAACACCACCATGTCACTATTCCAGTAACAATCGCCAGTGATACTTCCCCAACCCGAATCTTGATTTCTTCCCTTTTGACCTGCATGACCGCCTATAATCAAAGTTCGTGCCAATCTTTACAATTTCGAAAAATTGGACATCAATTAGACTGAACAGATGGATTTCGTCAGTGAATTGACGAAACCCATTTGATATTTGACGAAACACTGATGAACATTCAGTACTGTGGCGTTTTGCAATTTGCTGTGTACACTAAGATACCTCTACAATTATCGATCACATCAGCGATGTACACCCAGATGATTGTTCGTCAATGCAGGTGACAACGTAGCTGATGGTGACAGTTATCCACCAATCACAGTGATCTCATGCCGTTCCGAAACTCGATTTCACAGCAGCGGTATGCCAAGAACGCAATGTTATATAAACCTAGAGATTCTGACTGCTATCAAGTCATTCGGAGGGAGAGACCTGAGTAGTGTATATCTCACTGGGGTTGCTGGCTTCGTCATATACAGTAACGGATACATCGTACGTACTTGCCTCATCAACCTCTCCAATAAAGAAGGTCAACTCGCCTTCTTCAACCAAGACCGCCTCGCCGTCTATATCTATTTCTGTCGATTCCGCAGACTCCCCATCTCCCCACTGATAGTCGACTTCAAGCATGCCATTTAACAAATCTCCTTGTGGATCTGTAACATAGACATGCATCTCTAAGGCAATACCATTTTCATCGGCTACAAAATACCCGTCCATCCCTGAAATCAGAGGATTGACGCTATTTTCCGAATCCGAAGCATCACCAGAACCACCTTCTGTGCTGTCAGTCAACGCGTCTGTATCAATGGTATTGTTGCCAGACGTTGAAAATCCAGATTCTGTGTCTCCTTGACACGCAAAGAATAAAGAAAGCAAGAGCGTCATAAAATATCCCCTTTGGCATTGTATAAATCTGTATCAAGACATACATATTCTGACAAAGACAATGTAGTAGGTGACACAAATGGATTCAAAAAAACTCGCTGTTTGGATTTTTATTGTTGGAATCAGTGGATTTATAGCTGCTGGTCTTGGATTTTATTGGTGGGATAGAGGTGCCCTTCCTGGATTTCAACCAACAATTGTCGATGTGTCCATCGAAGATATCAACTTGGATTATCGAGGTGTTCGAG
>CAJWHX010000166.1 GCA_913040875.1 uncultured Pseudomonadota bacterium
ATAACTTCTAAAGCATTAAAAAATAAATTAATTGAAGTAAATACCAACTTGAGATTTGAGGACAAAGAAGAAAATGAAAAAAAGTCATATTTTGAAATAGTTTATTCTACAATTTTAAAAATTAATGAAGAAATTAATGATAAAAAGGAAATGGAAAAAATTATTTTATGTGATGTTCAAACTAAAATTTATCCAGATCTAGAAAAATCTCTTTTAAACCTTCTGCACAACTCTGGTTATGAAGAAATTAAGTTTGAGAAAAAAGTAGATTTTGAAGCCTTATATAACAGCCGGCTTAATTAAAGAAATTTTTTTTCAAATCTTTTTTTAAATATTCTTTATGTTTCTTAAGTTCTTCAACAGTTGGTGCAATTACTTTTTTAAAATATTCAACCTTATTATTATTTAAATTAATTTGGGTGTCTTGAGTCTGAAAATTAAGAGTTGGTTCTTTTTGATCAATTAAATTAATATAAACTTTTGCTAGAAGATCACAGTCGACTAATGCTGTATGGTTAGTTCTTTTTGAATTATCTACTCTATATCTTTTACAAAGAGCATCCAAACTAACAGGTGAACCAGGATATTTATCTCTCGCCAAAATTAAAGTATCAATTACTTCATTAGTTAGTTTTTTTTTCCCTAATAAAGAAAGTTCATTATTCAGATGCCCAAGATCAAACTCAGAGGTCGAAGCATTTCTGCACGAGACTTCATACCAGACGATCTTGCTTTTCAACCTTTTGAAGGCTACCCAGAAGATATCGGTCGTATTGGTCAAGTACTTAGAGAGGCTGATGCTGGCAAACGCATTCGCTTAACCTTCTTTGGGGCTTCCCATACGGCTGGAGATTTTTGGACCGGTCAAATCCGACGGGTTCTACAAGCCAGATATGGCGACATCGGTCATGGATTTGTCATGCCGGTCGCGATGGCAAAAGGAAGTCGCGGTCACGATATTAATCTGTGTTCTAATGGAGAATGGAAACGAGACTATGTTGGCAAGGAAGAGGGTCATGGAGATGATGCTTACGGGCTTGGAATGAGTGTTTCCAGTTCAAACCCAGCCGACTTTGCATGGGCTGAAACCACACATCAAAACTCATTGGGTCGAAATTTTTCCAGTGCGAGAATCTTTACGTTGGGTACATTTGGAGGCGGCGGACTCTTGGCTCAAATCGATCGCAGCGATCCATTTTTACTTCCAACAAATAGAGAAAGTGCTGAACTGATTGAAACGAACATACACGTTCCATTAAATGGACATCGCATCACCCTCTCACCAATTGGAGATGGTGAAGTCAGAATCTTTGGTATGTCGCTTGAAAGTGAAGGCCCTGGTGCTCTGGTAGATTCCATTGGTATTCGAGGACGTCAAGCGAAAACATGGCTACAATGGAATGAGACCATCTTGAGGGACATGCTATCGATACTTAGTCCGGACATCATTGTCCTTGCGTACGGCACTAATGAAGCAAACGATACAGATTACCAGATGGATAATTATGAGCGAGACCTGAGAGCAGTTCTGGATAAAATGCAAAGGGTACATCCAACTTCTTCATGTATTTTGGTTGGTCCCAGTGATCGAGGTTCTAAGGTCAACGACAATGAATACAGCGTATGGGAACGCACTCAACTCGTCGCAGATGTACAGCGCACGGTCGCACCTGATTTCGGCTGCGTATTTTGGGATTGGCAACAAGCGACTGGAGGGGCAGGTTCTATGATCGCATGGAATCGAACCGAGCCTAGACTGTCCAGCAACGATTTAATTCACTTTACAGGAAAAGGATATCAAGTCTCTGCAGATCAATTCTTACAGGCATTGGATGATGCCGCGTTGAACTTTCAAGAGACTACACCTAAAAATCGCTTCCGATTGTGGAAAAAATGATCATCAATAATAATCTATACAATCGAAATTTCGGACACTTTTTGGCATCGCTTTTTTTTACACGACACTTTTGCTGTCATACGATCATAGAGATATTTTTTTTTATAAAAAAAATCTTCCGATACCATTGTACCTCTTGAGGATTTTCTATTGTCCTGTCAATATTTTTCATTTGACCTTGATACAAAAATCTCATAATGTGAAAGAGTTCCTAGTGAGGATTGAACTCAAATTTAATTCTCCCTAACCTCCCCCTAAGAATACCCTAAAGTTGTATCTGTACATTTTATGGTTTCTTGTGCCCTCATACGCAACTTTTCTGTTTGCACACCTCCCATGTGCAGCTTCGTTTCACTGAGACTTGTATGGCCCCTAGCCACCACTGCGCTCAGTGTATACCCCCCTGTAACCATCAAAATCTTCCACCACCTCCCACTGGATACCAAATGGATAACACCATCACCTCTGACACCACTTCCACCACCACCACACAAACTCCGCGTCGAAATATGCACACTCAGATGCGAGTTCTCAAAAGAAATGGCGATTATGAATCTGTCGACCTGAATAAAATTGTATTCGCCATCAACCGTTGCTGCGATGGTTTGAACAATGTCGATACCTTGCGTGTTGCAACCCGTACAATTTCTGGTCTGTATGATGGTGCAACCACCCAAGAATTGGACGATCTCTCTATTCAAACAGCGGCATCATTCATGGCTGAAGAACCTGAATACTCGTTTTTAGCCGCTCGACTGCTCAGTAATTATATTGAAAAGGAAGTCGGAAACCAAAACATTTGGTCCTTCTCTCAGTCTGTACAAAAGGGATATGATGAGGGCATCATCAACGAAAAGCTCCTCAACTTTGTCAATACCCATGCTCGAAAGTTGAATCACGCTATCAACCTCGATCGAAACAATCTCTTTCACTACTTTGGACTGCGTACCGTATACGATCGCTATTTGATCAAGCATCCAACTTCTAGACTCGTACTGGAAACCCCTCAGTACTTTTTGATGCGTGTAGCCTGTGCAGTCTCAGATGACATTAAGGATGCATTGGATTTGTATGATCTGTTCTCACGATTGGAGTACTTGACGTCATCACCGACTCTATTCAATGCGGGTACCAACCATCAACAACTGTCTTCTTGTTTCTTGTTAGACTCTCCAGAAGACAATCTAAGAAAGATCTACGATCGATACGCAGACATCGCTCAATTATCTAAATTTAGCGGTGGTATCGGTTTGGCGTACAGCCGAATTCGAGCACGCGGTTCACACATTCGCTCTACCAATGGTCTCTCTAACGGTATCATTCCCTGGCTCAATACTCTTGATGCCTCTGTTGCAGCAGTCAATCAAGGTGGACGACGCAAAGGTGCTTGCTGTGTCTATCTAGAGACTTGGCATGCTGATATCCTCGAGTTCTTGGAACTGAAAGACAACACTGGTGATGAAGCCCGGCGCACCTACAACCTCAACTTGGCAAACTGGGTACCAGACCTCTTTATGCAACGGGTTCAAGAGGACAAGATGTGGTCTCTCTTTGATCCAAAAGTGGTTCCAAACTTTCCAGACATCTATGGTGAAGAGTTTGAGAAGGCCTACATCGAAGCTGAAGCAAACGAACTCTACGAGACTCAAATGAATGCTCGGGACTTGTACAAGCGCATGCTGCGAACACTCGCGCAAACAGGTAATGGTTGGATGACCTTCAAAGATCGCTCCAACACCACCAGCAACCAAACTGGGCTGCCAAACAACGTTATTCACCTCAGTAATCTTTGTACAGAAATCCTTGAGGTCACCAACCAGCAAGAAGGCGCTGTTTGCAACTTGGGTTCTCTCAACTTGGGTCGCTGCGTTGTCAACGGTGAGTTTGACTTCTCTCGATTGCGTAGAAACGTTTCGATAGCCGTCAAGCAGCTCGATCGCGTCATCGATCGCAACTTCTATCCTTTACCAATGACACAACGCTCTAACACGAAGTGGCGGCCTATTGGTCTCGGATACATGGGTCTACAAGATGTGTTCTTCAAATTGAAACTTCCTTTTGATTCAGCGGAAGCGCAAGCCATCTCCAAGCGCATCGCTGAAGAGATCTTCTTTTCAGCATACAGTACGTCAAATGAACTCGCTCGAGACCTGGGTCAGCATCCAAACTTCCACGAGACTAGAGCCGCTAAGGGCGTCTTGCACGTGGACCACTGGGATACCGATCTGAACGATCCAGCGCGCTGGGAAACCTTGCGTGAGAACATCAAGCAAGACGGGCTTCGCAACTCTTTGATCATCGCGATTGCTCCCACTGCGACAATTGCAAGTATCACTGGTTGCTACGAGTGTATTGAACCACAAGTATCCAATCTGTTCAAACGTGAGACTTTGTCAGGCGATTTCTTACAAATCAACAATTACCTAGTGCACGACTTGAAAATGCTTGGGTTGTGGACTGAAGACATCCGCACAAAGATCAAAGTCGCCAATGGATCCATCCAAAATGTTGCAGAAATCCCAGCAGAGTTGAAGAAAATCTACCGTACAGCATGGGAAATCCCAATGCGTTCATTGATTGACATGGCAGCAACACGTGCCGCGTTCATCGATCAAAGCCAGTCCTTGAACCTCTTCATGGAAAGTCCAGACATCGGTAAGCTCTCTTCAATGTACTTTTATGCTTGGAAACAGGGACTGAAAACCACATACTATCTCCGCTCTCGTCCAGCCACAGAGATTGCTAAGGTTGCGGCTGCCACAACGACACAAAGTGCACAAACTGGCCGTCGTTCAGCGGCTGAATTGGCTTGTTCATTAGAAAATCCAGAATCTTGTGAGTCCTGTCAGTAGTGTACTGCACCACAATAAACTGCACGAAAAAAAGTATTGACGCGTCTAGTTTTACGATATTATTCAATTATTCCACACATCTTTTCTACAGGAGACACCATGCTACTCGATCCCGGTATGGACCTCACATTGCGCCCCATGCGCTACCCCTCATTTTACGAGCGCTATCGCGACGCTATCAAGAACACTTGGACTGTTGAGGAGGTTGATTTCTCAATTGATGTTAACGACTTGAACCGCAAAATGAGCGAGTCTGACCGCCACTTGATCCACCGTTTGGTTGCATTCTTTGCAACTGGTGACTCGATCGTTGCCAACAACTTGGTGCTCAACTTGTACAAGCACTTGAATGCACCTGAAGCGCGGATGTACTTGTCTCGTCAACTCTTCGAAGAAGCATTGCACGTACAGTTCTACTTGACTCTACTCGATACTTACATCCCAGATATCAAAGAGCGTGAAGAGGCTTTTGCGGCGATTGAAACCATCCCTTCCATCAAGATGAAGGGGGATTTCATGTTCAAGTGGATGAACTCGATTAGCGACTTGGATGAGTGCCGTACTCGTGAAGAGCGACAGCAGTTCTTGCTCAACATGATCTGCTTTGCTTCTTGCATTGAAGGGTTGTTCTTCTTCGGTGCCTTTGCATACGTCTATTACTTGCGTTCACGTGGGCTGCTGCCTGGTCTGGCCACCGGTACCAACTGGGTTTTCCGCGATGAAAGTGGTCACATGGCATTTGCCTTTGAAGCCGTCGAAACCATTCAAAGGGAAGAACCAGATTTGTTCGATGACAACTTAAAAACACAAATCCTTAACATGCTCGATGAAGCCATTGAGTGTGAATGTCAGTTTGCAGAGGACGTATTGAGTCAAGGTGTGATTGGTTTGTCTTTGGACGATATGCGTGAGTACTTGGAATTCATCGCCAATCAGCGTTTGCAAATGCTTGGTATGCCACCACGCTACGAAGCCAGTAACCCGTTCCCATTCATGGAAATGCAAGATGTACAAGAGCTCGCAAACTTCTTCGAGCGTCGTGTGTCTGCTTACCAGACGGGGATTTCCGGCGACATTTCCTTCGACGCAGCTTTCTGATCGTTGCTTTCTTCGACTGACTTTGAGGTTCTTCACTCACGTACATAGAGTGCGCTTTGTTCAGACACTCGTTGTCACCCTTTGAAATCAACCGCTTAGAAATACTATTAAACCTTCGACTTGTTCGGAGGTTTTGTTTTTTAGGTTCATTTGTAGTTCAACAGGTTCGCGTGTTACCATTGTATAGACCAAAGCTTGGAGACTTCATGTTGCTTCTATCTCTTGCCCTTGTTGGATGTAAATCGATTGATCCAGCACCCACAGACATTGATGGACTGTCTCACTTCTTTTGGGCACACTATGACGACGAAGACGATGAGGCACTGGCAGAAGGCATTCGAAACGCATTTACAGCCATTGATCCAACCACCCTTGAAGAGCCGATGAAGGGCTCGATCAGTGATCTGTCTCGTGAGGAACTCGATTTGGTAGAAAAGTTTGATGAGCCTGTTGGAGAAGCCAGTGGTGTATACTTTGCCAACATCGTCAACTGTCCCATCAGCGTGGCGGAACGTGGCGTCTATGCCCTCAATCAAGATGAACGGCACGAGGGAGATTACTCTGCCTACAATCGCGAGTACACAACCGATTTGGATGCTTATGAGGCACGCGAAACGAATCTACTCGGCTGGCACACGACATACTCTGTTGATCGTCTGGGCGTCAGTATGACGGTCGATATCGATGGTACCATTCGATATACAGAGGCGATTGATGAAGAAACCACTCCCCACGGAGATTTCTTCTTGTCTAGGGGTATCCTAACTGACGATGCTCCACTAGAAGGCAATGACGATGGGACACTCGGAATGTTCCAAGACTATCAGCTCGAAGTGTACTTTCCCCTCAATGAGAACCAAACCGTCCACTTCTTCACCATTTGGCGAGATGTACGCTACACCAGTGCGCTGGACTTTTCCAGTGAGTTTCTACAGGACGTCGTTCTGGACGGCATGGTCGACTGGGACGAGGATACTGAGGCGGAGTGTCAGTAGATTGCTTCACTCCCCTACCAAGATTGAACAACAATCAATGATCGTATAGGTCAATCAACTTCATAGATACATTTCGAATGATACACTAAAACTCAATTGCCTTATACAATCGGTTAATCGATCGATGAATCTGTTCAACCCGATAATTGGCTTGTTTAATGCTGCTAAAGTATTGCTCGTCTATTTCTAAACGAAAATGCTGCACCATACGTTCAAACTCCAATTCTGATTCACTTGAGCGAATTAAGTGGTCTTCAAAACGCCTGAACAATTTTTCGATGACTGAAACAGCCAACTCTGCCTGTTTGTCTAGATCCTTCTGAATCTGATCAACAATGCCAATACTAATCTTTTGCAAAGACTTCAACAAAGATTGTGA
>CAJWHX010000167.1 GCA_913040875.1 uncultured Pseudomonadota bacterium
GTACGAGTCGAGGTCGATCGAGAGTCGAGTACCGTGGAGCAGATTTCTCAAACTGTGATGTATGTTGAACAAAGCAACAAGAAGCATCTGTTGAAACACATTCTAAATACGGCTGAAGTGAGGGCTGCAATTGTATTTTCACGCACCAAGCATGGGGCCAATAGAATAGTGACATTTTTGGAGAAGGCAGGTGTCTCAGCGGCTGCAATACACGGAAACAAATCTCAAAATGCCAGAACTCGGGCCCTCGATGGGTTTCGGTCTGGTGAGATACGGGTGTTGGTGGCTACGGATGTTGCCTCCAGAGGGATTGACGTGGATTTGGTGAGTCATGTGTTCAACTTTGATTTACCCAATATCTCGGAGGATTATGTTCATCGGATTGGTCGAACGGGCAGAGCTGGTGCAACGGGTAAAGCCATTGCATTTTGCAGTCCAGATGAAGCCGAGTATCTACTCGATATTGAAAAGACAATAGCCATGGAAATACCAGATGTTCGAGAACACCCGTGGCATTGTTATCCGGCTCTGGAAAAAATTCTGGTGAAACGTGTAGAAAAGGAGGAGGCATCTGAAAAACGTTCGAAGTCCACCAAGTCAAGACGATCAAGACACCGTCCAAACCGCAGGCGAAAAGGTGGTAGACGATAATTCTTAAGGAGTCCTTTTGAGGAATGTGACGAAGAGAACAATCAAATTCGCATTGATGATCTCTGTGTAGAGGACGATTGAGATACACTGAACATGACTTGCCTGTTGTGTAGGAGTGCCCAGTGTCTGATATCTTTACCAATCCCTTCACCCGTTCCCTGTGGTCCTTAAATCCCGACATTGCATACTTAAATCACGGCTCTTTTGGTGCAACTCCGAAAGATATCTTGGCACATCAGCGCAGTATTCAAGACGACCTAGAGTTTGAACCTGTACAGTTTATGCTTCGTACGATGCCGGAAAAGCTGTGGAAAGCACAAATGGCGTTGGCGGGATTTGTTGGTGCTCAGCCAGAAGATATCGTGTTGATGGAGAACGCGACCAGTGCGGTCAATTCCATCATCGCCCATCTTCCACTTCAGCCGGGAGACGAGATTCTCTTTGTGGATCAAGCCTATGGAGCCTGCCGGAAGACGGCTGAGTTCTATGCGACTCGTGCAGGGGCGCGCTGTCGGAGTATTCCTCTACCCATCGGTTTATCTGACCCTCAAGAGATCGTCGAAGTGGTGAATGCTGCGTGGGGTCCCAACTGTAAGCTCCTGCTCTTTGATCACATTTGCAGTCCAACGGGCTGGATACTTCCAGCGTCTGAAATTGTTCAGTTCTACGAATCGAAAGGAACACCCGTACTCGTTGATGGGGCACACGCCTTGGGTCAGATCCAACTTGATTTGGATGCACTCGGAGCCTCTTATTATGTTGCCAATGCACACAAGTGGCTCTGTACTCCGAAGGGCTCTGCGATGCTTCATGTCCGGAAAGACAGACAGGCGACTGTTCGTCCGTTGATTGTGAGTCATTGGAGTGATTGGGAGAATCCAACCGAGTCTCCTCAGTACAATCGCTTCCAGATGTCTCACGCCTGGACGGGGACCAGAGATGCTTCGGCTGTACTCAGTATCCCATACGCCCTAGAGTGGATGGGTCGGCTACACCCAGAAGGGTGGACTGGTCTGCAACAAGAGAATACCCGCCGAGCGAGGGAATTTAGACGCAAGCTGTCAGAGACCTTCAATGAACCTGTACTCTGTCCAGACGCGATGGTGGGACACATGGGATCGATGCTGCTTCCTCCATCTCTACGCATCCCAGAAGGGGGGCACGTTCCGATAGGACAGGGGTTGTCGCCGCTGTGGGATATACTGTATCAGCGATACAATATTGAAGTGGTCGTGTTTTTGTTTCAAGACAGACCGGTTCTTCGCTTTTCGATACAGCCCTACGTATCGGATACAGATTTGGATCGGTTGTTGGGTGCGTTGACGGAACTGTGTGAATGAGCGTTCAACTGTTCCGCCGATAATTATCGAAGTCCTAGCAGATCTTGAATCGCAAACAGCGTGGCTCGGAACTCGTATGCATCTCTATGCCACCGAAACAATCCAACTCGGGAATCATGGAGACTGGATCGAGACTTCGCGAGTTTCTGCCTGGAAGCATCCGCACGTTGCTGCAATCGTTCCTTTTGGGCTTGGTGGTTCAGACCACCTTGGACGGCAAAATCTACGATTTGGTCAAACTCATCCTTATCTAGGAAGAAACCGTGAAAACGGCACCGATCTACGATGACTCCGGAACTCTTACTGAAGTTTTCTCTAGCCATTGGTCGGCTACAAATCGGGCAAGAGCGCAGGCCATTATGGTCGTTACTTGGAGAGGTGTGTTCATTCGATTGTCGTAGTACTGAATCACCTTTAGGGGACTCGGTAGTTTGCTTAGCGTCGATCAAGGTTTCGAGCTCTCCAACATCACACCAGATACCACCACAGGATGGACAAAGGTCGATATCCACACCATCCTCTTGTACTTCAATCATGGTATCAGAGCACGCGCAGCACTGTATCGGCTCCGTTCGAGTTTCCAAGATCAACTCTCCACCGCAGTACATGCATCTGGCAGCCTTTGAGTTGGCACTTCGTCCGCATTTTGAACAGATCATGATGACTCCTTCTAATCGGTGGTGCACTCATCCATGATACCACATCTACAGACGACTGGTTTCAATGGAAAATTGTTTCGAGAGTCTAGACGAGTGAACCAAAAACGACAAAAGGACATCCGAAGATATCCTTTGTTGTTTTCGAAGGCGACGACCGGATTCGAACCGGTGAATATTGGTTTTGCAAACCAGTCCCTTAAGCCACTTGGGTACGTCGCCATTTCCACATCAATATATCAATATCCCCTTTCTTGTCAAGGAATCACATACAGTTTTTGATTTTCCTACTGGGTGGACAGGTTATGAATGGATATGAACATCATCACACACATTGTAGATCAAGAAGGCTTTCGATTGGACCGTCATTGTTCGAAGTTTATTCCTCAAGTGTCTTCGCTTAAAAGAGCTAAAAAGTGGATTAAATCTGGTTGGATTACCTTGAATGGAAGGCGTGCTCAAACAGGATGGTTTGTGAAGGTCGGGGATGAGATACAGCTAACACTGCCGGATGAGTTCCTTCCAGTTTGGGAAAAGGAGCTGCAGAAGTTTTGGGAAGACGAACATCTTGCGGTTGTTTATAAACCGGCCGGCATGCCAGTTCACTCACAGGAAAGACGGTCTTTGAGACATGCACTCGGATTTGCTCTTCAAGCAACCACAGAGCGAGATGCACTGGTGCAGTTCGAGCCTGTACATAGACTCGACAATCGTACGCAAGGTTTGATGCTGATAGCCAAAACGGCAAAGGCGAGAGCGCAGCTTGGATTGGACTTTGCAGATCATCAATCGATACATAAAGTCTACCAGTGTGTGGTGGTTGGAGAATTGGCAGACGGAGAGTCTCACCAGCCAATCGATGATAAGCCAGCACACAGTCGATGGCGAGTGCTTGGGGTTTACGACTCTGCCTTTACAGGAAAGGTGTCTTTGGTAGAGGTGCAGATTTACACGGGGCGAACCCACCAGATCCGTAAACACATGCTGGCACAAGGGACTCCGATATTGGGTGATGATCTGTATACGATTGGCAATCCACTCAGAAAAAAGGGCCTCTTTTTGGCGGCAACTCAAATCGGCTTTGCTCATCCGATTACGGGCGTTCAAATATGTATATCTGTACCAACGCCAGAGAAGTTTCATCAGCGCTTAAGGTATGAATCCGAGTATCTGACAAATAAAGGTACGGGAAATTTATCTTAATTTGAGTGCGAAATTTGTTCAGATTGATTATAAAAATTAGAACCTTGTGGAGTTCAAATGCTATTCAAACTCGAGCACTCGTTGCCAGCAGATATCAATCATGCATGGTCTACCATTATGAGTGAAGAGTTTTTTGCCAAGTCCTATGCCCAGTCTGGCATTGAAAGAACGCTATTGTCCTCTGAAGCACGTGATGGTAAACTCTTCACTGTTGTGCGGGTGAAAGTCTTGGAACCCCTGTCGAAGACTGCAGCCAAAGTCCTAGGTACAACACAACTCGAGTGGACTCAGCAACAGGTAATCGATGATGCAACCCATACAATGCATTGGAAAATCAATATACCGAATGCAAAACAAGTGTCAGCTCAGGGAACCTTTAGACTGGTTCCAAACGGAACGGAGTGTACTCGTATTGTCGATGGAAATGTGCAGGTAAAGATTCCCATCGTCGGTCGCAAAGCCGAAGACCACGTATGTTCAAAGCTACGAAAGTCCTACGAACAGTCCGCACGATTTACCCAAGAGTGGCTCAGAAACAATCCGAAAGTCTGAAGGAGTATCCTACTCAGTTGGAATCGTTTGAGGCAGTAGGTCAAAATAATCCAGTGCCCATTCTACGCTCAGTCCAAGAGCGGCGGCAAGTAGTATGAGTCCTGTAAAGATCATCATCGTCAGTCCAATGAGTCCCCCAAGTGCAACACGTTCAAACAGAGTGAGCGGTAGGTCGTTTTCCTGACGGTGCATCTGAATATCCAGTACTCTCTTTTGCACGGTTACGAAAATACAGAAGGCAATGGGGCTAATGAGAGCTGAAAACAAGGTGGCAGGGCTGTAGACGATGACAATTAGGTTGGCGTAGGCAATGCGTGAGCCCCAGCGAATGAACAGTCGACGAGAGGGGTCCAGTCTTCGATATGCGGGTCGCAGCAGGTATTTATTTGCAAAATAGGCGTGGCAGATGGTGACACCCAGTATGCCAAGTGCGATTGTAGGAACCATGAATGGGATGGTCAGAGGGAGAATGCCACTCATGAATGTTGCGATTGATGTTGCCAACCCACAGAAGAAGATGTAGCGGCCACCCTCAGTGATGGTTGCTTTCCATCCTCGTTCAATCGTCCATTCTGTGGATGGTGTTGATGGCTCCGTTAGCAGTTCACTCATGTATCACTTGGTAAAACAGGGTCTACACTCGAACGACGGGACCAAACGACCCCACCGATCAGTAACAATACCGCAGCGACGACTCCAACAATTGGGAGGGTGATCGTAGCGCCCACAATGCTAACTGTTGCGACATTTTCCATCATCGATCGCTTGGTGTTCAGTGCGCCGTCTCCCAACACGTCTCCAAGTGCTCCCGTTGTATTGTCGATGAACTCTGTCACTTCATTTCGTGCGTACCGTGCGACTGTTCCAGTTACGCCACCCAGTATGCCTGAACCGGCTAGAGATAGAATGTCAGAGTCGACATCGCCTGTACTGGCAGCAAGGGCTATGAATCCAACTAGAAATGCAGACAGGTAGGTCGGGTAATGCGCAAACTCTTTAAAATCCGGATGAGAGTCGACCCACATTTCTGTGAGACCAATCACACTCAAGATAAAAAGCACCGGTATACTTGCGAGCCAATGGAAACTGGGCGCCAATTCAAAGTAAGGGGTGTAATGAGAGATGCCCAACAATAGGGCGACCAACGACGCCCGTCCACCAGCTCCAGCAGCCAGTCCAAAGCCTGTGATCAAAGGCAATAATCCATCCATTAGTAACTCCTCTATTTCTGGGTCCATTGTAAACTAAGACTATCGATATCTCAAGACAATTTCTCTGTATCTTTATGGTAAGTTGGTTACATTGGATACAATTCTGGAGGTCTATATGAAACGTATGCTGTCTCTGTTATCTATCGGTGTAATGATGGCCTGCTCTGAGCAACCGGAGTCGTCACCTTCAACCCCAGAAGCAGACACCCCTTTGACGGTGTATTCCTTTTCCTATCCGACGAGTTATTTGATTGATCGATTGGCGGGAGATGCGGTTGAACACAGTTGTATTTTACCGGCTGGTGAAGATACGGCATCGTGGAAACCATCTACCGAGGGGATCGTACAATTGCAGAAGGCTGATCTTCTCTTTTCCAATGGACTTGGATTTGAGGGATGGGTGAAGACGGCCGCCCTGCCCAGTTCAAAACTGATTGAAGCGGCTAAGTTTGTAGACCCAATCGAAATGGCTGGCAAAACACACTCGCACGGTACGGGGGGAGCCCATTCGCATGGTGAGATCGATCCCCACGCCTGGTCGGACCCCAATACCTACTCCCAAATGGCGGATGTTGTTGCGAAAGCCTTGTACGATCAGCGTCCAGATCTGACAGAGCAGGTCAAGACCAACCTGACTGCTCTCAAGTCTGAACTGACGGCCCTCGACGCTCGAAATGATGTTCTGTTTGCAGATGCTGGGAAGTATGTCTTTGCTGCCAATCATCCTTCGTATTCGTATTTAATGCGCGCTCAGAATGTGAAGATCAAAAACTTTGATCTAGATCCAGAAGGTGAACTCGATACGCACGAACTGGGTAAGTTTGAATCCTGGGCTCAAGGTAAAGATGCCATCGTGTTGCTGTGGGAAGCCAACCCGTTGCCGACGCACACTGCGCGATTCTCCAACACCACACACTACACCATCGATCCACTCGAAGCACCAGCGGACGGAACATATGACTATGTGGCTCAATACAAAGCCAATCAGGAGCTGTTTGCCACCATCATATCGCAAGCCACGAAACCAGTGGATTCAGAAGCGACCCAACCTGAACAACCGTAATCATGGTATATTGGGGTACGACAGGAGTGAAGATGTTTTCTAGGTGGGCAATATTGGCCATGGGACTGGGACTTACGTTGGTCTTTTCATCCAATGCAGAGGCTTCCGCGTCGGAGTGGTTTGAACTGCACGGACCGGAGAAACCACCGCCGGATGACGGCTATGAGTTTAAAGGTGCGAGCGGCGGAAATGGACTGGGAAAGTTGGGACTTCTGTCGATGGGGGTTGGTTTGGTGACTTCAGTACTCTATTTGACCGCTGAACCTGATTCCGAGAAGAAGGATAAAATGGGACGCAACTCCGCGATTTTGCTCGGAGGCGGTCTAGGGATGTTGGTGATCGAGAGAGCCAGATAAGTTGCAGAGGTGAGAGATGTCGAAGTATACACCCATTCCCACACACCACGTCGAAAATCAAGTTCCAGAACTTGGAGACGTCAACTGGTTTGATGACGATGTGGTCTTGTCTGGGTTGTGTACTCAGCACGGGGCAGGAATGTACACGCAGCGACTGTCAGATTTTGGTGCCACGATGGG
>CAJWHX010000168.1 GCA_913040875.1 uncultured Pseudomonadota bacterium
ATCTAGTGTTGCCTCCATGATACGAATATAGCAAGACATCCATCTAGAATATCTCTCAACCTAAGGGGGGTATGTGTTTCTTACCTTTGGTACATGCAGAATGATCCATGGCGTATGTTTCCTTCTTTTGACGAGTCCCTTTGGCTAGAACAGGCGAAAGGGGTTCAGGTTAATGAAATGAACGCTTCGGGGCTGCATCTTCCTTTACGCGGTGAAAAGCGATCAAGTTGGCCGACTCTCCCCGCAAAATATTTAGGCCAAACGGAAAGTTTGAACGCTTGGGAATTACAGCAGATTGTCGATTCGATTCAAGGACTTGGAACTTCTGTTTCCTCCCTCCAATCGGAGAGTCCTAGTTCAGATGTGATTAAATTAATTTCAGAGAATCCAAATAGACCTGAAGTAGTGGCCCGTCAGTTGGGCGTCAACGTTCGAGAAGTGCAACAGTTAACGTCTCGCTTAAGCACAGATAGCGGAAACTTTAGAATGCAAGACTCCGTTGATGGGGGTGAAAATTCACCATCGATACGGTCTCGATCTAGAAAAGATACCGTTCACCCACTTGATCATCTTTGGGAACGTGCAACCAGTCCGATTGAACTTCCTGAATGGAAGGGTATGGGAACATCATCCTTTAAACCCACGATTGGCGAATCCGCGAAAGGTTGGCGCTTGAGTCCCAAACGAAGATCGGTTCATCCCTATTCTGTTCAAGTGGACAGTACGGTATTGCAGCCATCGGCATTGAGTGACGCAGATGAACTTGAGGCTTCAGGCACATCTTCAGAGGGTTCAACACAGAGTCCATGGTTCTCTGGTCCAAATCAGAGTGGAAAGGAAAAGGATGTTGCTGGGTTTGGATTTGTGCCGCAAACCATTTCTGGGGATACCAAACTCTCCAGCAATGAGATTGCAATGTTTGGTGGACAAGGTAAATCTGTTCAATTGAATGTTGGAGATGTGAAAGGACAACAGGCTCGATGGTTGCAACCAAATCGAACTGTGATTCTAGATAACGGTACAGTCATTCATGCAAAGTTGGCAAAACGATTGGGCATGGATATTAAAGCGGCGTCGAAGCAAAATCTACCACTGTCATGGACGCTTGAGGGTCTCCAGTTAAAATCAGACCATCAATCGCTTCCTACCTGGGCAAAACGAGCCTCAGGGAAACCACAGGTAAAAGCATCGCCAGATTTCTTGGTGGCTCTCGCCAAGGCATCCAGTGCTGATGATGTTGCGGAAGTCATTCTGCAAAATTCTGGTCGTTCCCAAGATGGCATTTTACCAAGAACGGCGATGACAGCCATCGATCAAATTCGTAGAGAAGCCTATAGCTCTCTCAAAGATATGGCGAGTGCTCAACAGGAACTCTCTGATCAGATGACTGTACGGAAATCTCGAGGTGGACGAGATCGCAGTCGACGACGAGTATCTAGGACTTCACGGGTTGTTATGGATGGTCTGACTGGTCTGAAGCCAATCTCTACGGCTGCTCCATCTTCATCAGGGGAAGCACAAGTTTCAGATAAGGTCAGTCGACTTGCTAAGCAACTTGAGAGTCTAGTGGCGTTAACAGAAGAAAACCGTCGCGATGAGGCTCGTCAAGGTGTACGTATGGCTGAAGACTCTCACGATGCAATATCTGAAGGTCAAGCCGAAGTTAAAGGTGAAGCGAGAGATTTCACTATAGATATAGATGCCCTTCGACAAGAAGTCATGCGGGCTTTTGAACAAGAAATGTCCATACGAAGCATGCGAAGCTTCGAGAATTCAAACAACACAGATCCTTGGTGGTGATACATGAGTGCAGCAATTGAGAAAGCAAAATTTCGTTCGGAGATAGGGAATACCTTTACTGTTCAGTTCAACCCAACAGATATTCAGTTGGATGCGGCTGCATCTTGGGCCACCCAAGATACACAAGCAGATCAGGTGAAACTGGAATTCAAGAAGGTTGAGCCCCGTTCTTTGAGCATGACACTGATCTTTGACACCAGCACCAACAATGCGGATGTTCGTGTAACGTATGTCAATCAGCTGATGAATACATTCATATTGACAGAGATGCCGGATATAAACCCTGCACACGATCAAACGGCACAAGGGACTTTGGGAACGAAAAAACGAAATGTGCTACAGACATTTGAGTGGGGCGGATTCAGTTTCTTTGGCGCCTTAACCAAGTTGAGTACCAAGTATACGATGTTTTCTAAGGATGGAAATCCAATTCGTGCGGAAGTCAAAGTCTCCATGAAAGAGTACATCAATCAGGATATGTTTGAAGTCGGCGGGTCACGTCACAATATCACAGTGCCACAGGTAAAACTTGTGCAGATGGAGGCCGGTCAAACACTCTCTGGAATGGCGAGTGCTCTTGGTACCACGATGTCAGCACTGGCCCAAGCAAATGGAATCTCAGATCCGTTTAGTGTTCCAGCGGGTAGTGTATTGGGAATTCCAACTGGAAACTAATGAATGGTATGAGAAGATTGACCTTCTCTGCGTGTTCAATTTGGTAAAGATACAGAAACACCTTTGGGTGAAATTAGGAGATACAAGATGGGACAAACCGTCATCGGCTTTGAAGTACAGATTGGGTCAGCCACTTTTAACCACAATCAGTCCAATGGTTTACTCACCGTTATTATGGAAGACCATGTGGATATGGCGAGTGTGTGCTCCATTACGGTTAGTACAGCAGAGAATCAAAAAACACAAAGTTATAAAATTGGGGACAAGGTTTCCATTAAAATTCAAAAGAGCGAAGAACTCTTTTCTGGAGAACTCATTGCAATCGATCATTCCTTTCAAGGAAAAGGAACCTCCTCTATTATTTTGAAGTGCTTAGATCACAGTCACAGATTGGCTAGAGGTCGGCAAACTCGATTTTGGACCGACATGAAAGATTCTGACGTGGTCAGTGAAGTGGGAGCAGAGTCTCAACTGGGAGTGGAAGTCGATCCAACGACTGAAACCCACAAGTACATTTTACAGCGCAATGAAAGCAATCTTGGATTCCTGAAGCGTTTGGCGGCTCGAAATGATTGTCAGCTGCGTGTAGAGCCGGGGAAATTATTGTTTAAAAAGGCTGATGCTGGTGGGTATGGCTATACTTTAAACACCAATACTGGTCTCATTTCTTTAAATATGTCCTACAATTCTTCTGACATGGTTCAAAATGTTGTTGTTCGAAGCTGGGATGTGATGACCAAGAAGGAAATTGTTGGCAAAGCTTCGGCATCTGATGTCCAAGCGATCGGTAGTGGACAAGGCGGATCGCAAGCTGCGGGTGTCTTTGGGGACCAGACGGCATACATCACTGATGTACCGGTGAAAACACAAGAGATGGCAGATGAATTGGCGAAGGCAGAAATGGAACGAATCGCCCGAAGGTTTGGACGTGGTAAGGCGGTCATCGTCGGGGATGGTAGTTTGCGAGCCGGATCGACCCTCACCATATCTGACTTGGGGGAGGGAGTGAATGGTGCGCATTATGTGATCTCTTCGCGCCACATTATTCGTCCACAAGTTGGATATCAGACAGAAGTAACATTTTGTTCTAACACCTTTGGCAATTAAGAATTACATAATTGGCAACCGATATAGAATTTGTCCGTTTGTAATTTGGTGATCCATGAACAAGGAATTTTTGGGACGTGGTTGGGCATTTCCCTTCCATTTTGATCCTGCAACAGGTGCTGTTGCCTACTCAGAGTTTGAAGAGAATATTCGTCAAAATATTATGGTCATTATAGGCACTCGCCCAGGTGAGCGTCAAATGCTGTACGACTTTGGGTGTCGAATTCATGAGTTGATGTTTGCTCCCAGTAATTCAGCAACGGCGAGGTTGGCCAGTCAGTATGTGCACGAATCCTTAGGTCGTTGGGAATCGCGTATTGAAGTCTTACGAGTGGGAGCCAATTTCGACCCCTCAGGTGCGATTATGGTACAACTGGTGTATCGGATCCGCGCTACAGGTCAGGTGGAGCAGCTATCACAGATTGTGGCCAATAGTTGAATCCTTACAAAATTAAAAATTAAGAAGAGAGATATATATGCCCATCAAGCCACCAAATCTAGATGATCGTCAATATGCAGATATTCTGGAAGAGATGATGCAACTTGTTCCTCAGTACTGTCCAGAATGGACCAATTTGGGTCCGGCTGATCCGGGGGTGACACTTCTACAATTGTTTTCATGGATGACTGAGATGGTGCTGTACCGAGTCAATCGAGTACCGGATAAGACGTACATTCACTTTTTGAATTTTATTGGAGAAGACCGAAAAGTGGCTCAACCTTCAGTTGTTCCGTTGACGTTTTCTTCTCGTGTCGATCGTACGATTGAAGTGTCTCCGTATACTACGTGTGCGACTCGACAAACTGAAGAACGGTCTGCTGTGAAGTTTCTAACGACGGAACCCTTGACGATTCACTCTGCTCAGATTGAGAAACTCGTTGCGGTCAAAGGAGGCCAGAACCCTCTTGTGCGAGACATTCCTTTTCAGAACTTTCATGACAATCCGTCAGTCTTGACGTTGAATCGAGGGCAAGGGATTCAGGTTTTTGAGATGGATCCTGTTGAGTACAGCACATATTCTTATACCCCAGATCAATTTTTGTATGTGGCACATGAAGATTTTGAAATGATGAATGTGCTGCCAGATGAAGCGGGAAGACTCTGGGTTCAGGTTGGTGAGGACAAGCTGTCGATTCTTAGTTTCTTTGATTGGGAATACCCCAGTCACAATGGCTGGAATCCCATCGAGCAAATTACAATTCAAGATCAAGGCTTCGGTGTTGAGGAAAAGGCACTGATGGCCTCTTTCCCAGGGATTATAGAGCACAAGTTTGATGTTGGTGGTGTCAATGACCAACTTGAAGAAAGAATTCGTTTACAGAGGTGGTGGATTCGTGGGCGTCTGAATTACGAACGCTGGGTTGTCGAGCAAATGAAGGAAGACCTAACGATCTGTTGGCGAGATGATCGTGGTGCCGAAGACCGACGCGTGAATGCAACCATGCAGGCACGGGGTAGAAGCATCGAGTTTGAAATTGAAGATTTACCACCAATGAAGGCAGGATGGCTGTTGGTATTCCAGATGGTGAATCGGTCTATGGGCGCTGGACGCAGTGAATACTTTCCAAAGTATCGTTGGTACTATCGTCGAGGAGATGTATGGGAAGTCATATCGGACTCTCAAGTTCGGATGCAGCAAACCAATATTTACATTGAGGGACCACTGACCGACATGGCTTCGGAAGGGATCAATCTGCGAGCGGAACGGATTGAAACAGTTGATATGGCAAGACTCTGTAGAGAGTTTGAAGTAGAAGTCCAATGGGTACGTGGAGTAGAGCGTACGCTATTGTCTGGTGAGGCAGTGAAAACCTTGCAGCCATTGGGTGATGATGATCGCCCCTGGGATCCATTTCAAGTGAATCAGAATATCCCTCCAACCATTGGGCGCAAGATTTTTATCGGCTCGGATTTACTGATCAATAGACGAAAAGAGCGTGTGACTGTCGAGATAACATACTCTTTTGAGATGAACGGTGAGCCGGTTGAGGAACCAGTAGATTCATATGCATTGCAGCTGTCCTACCGTGCTGACGATGCCTGGCGTATTGTAAACTCAAAAGACAAATTGTTTACCAAATTTCAGTTCAATAAAATGCAAGAAGGACAAGCCCCTCGAAGTGGCGTACAAAGTGTAGTCTTTCATTTGGATCCATCTGATCACATTCGAGATATCGCTCCATTCGAATTGAAAGGGAGCACCTCTGGATGGCTTCGACTTGAACTGACAAAATCGACGTTAATGGGACAAGATGAAGATAAAAACGACCAACCGATTCAGTTCCGAATCCACAACGTAGAACTCGGTTTAAAAGGGGGTGTGGACGTTCAAGAGTACGAAGAGCCATTGCTCGGTGCTCGTGTTTTACAAATGGACTATCGAGCGGCGAATGAGCGATTGACCAAGATTGTGGCCCGTTTGGCAGGACGATCGTATACCTACCATCCATTTTATCCATTCATAGAGATTGATGATGAAAACCAGTCCTTTTACATCAAACTGGACAAGCCACTCCCTGTGGGGCGTCGTCACGCAGTGTCATTTAGATGCAACGGAGAGGCCTTCTTACCTTCTCAAGTCAAAATGGAGTGGGAAGTCTTAGAGAAGATTGGAAAAGGGCGTACAGGTTGGACGCAGATACCGAGCCAAGACGAACAAGATTTCTATGCGATGAATGAGACTGGAGTATTGGAGTTTCCGCTAATAGAATCGGTGAAGGAATCGGAAGAAGGGTTTTGGATGCGAGGCCGATTTATAGTGGATGGAGATGAGCGACTGGACAATTTGCCGTCTTTGCCACCGATTGCCAATATTATGCTCAACACCGTCAACGGGATCAATCTCAATACCCATCGTACAGAGCGATACAGTGGTCAAGGTGTGCCGAACCAACAGATCAAGCTGCTTCGAAAACCATTGTTTTTACATGAGCATACACAAGGGGATTCCCCATTTGGTCAGCCGGATAAGTTTGCAGACATCCGAGTGTATGTCGATGAAGACGGTGAAAGGACGGAATGGCGTTCTGTAACGGATGCCGAGATATTGATCGCAGGGAAAGATGACAAGGTCTTTACGGTGGATGCAGTAGAAGGTGTGTTGACCTTTGGAAATGGAATCCGCGGTCAGATGTTGCCATTCGGTTCGAGCAATGTTCTGGTGGATGTATACCGTGTCGTTGTTGGGAACCAAGGAAATGTGGCGCCGTTTGACATCGACGTTTGCGACAGTATTTCAGAAGTTGAAGTCATCAACTTGATGCCGGCTATTGGAGGTCGGAATGCTGAAACGATTGATGAGATCATTGAGCGGGCTCCCTCTCTGTTAACAACCAGAGATAGAGCTGTAACCGCACTGGATTTTGAAGTGATTTCCATTAATTTCCTTCTCTATATTGAATTGACCATATTTCTCTAACTTTTCATCTAAAATAAAAGTATTTGAAGCCAGAAATTTATCTCTTGCAATTTTATGAAGATCGTATAAGCTTTCATTCTTAGATACTCTTAATACCTCGTAATTTAAGCTTGGGATTCCTGACCTCATTAAAGCTGATTTAATCAGTATATTTAAAGAATCTTCAGACATTAGGCTGCTATATATAAATATATA
>CAJWHX010000169.1 GCA_913040875.1 uncultured Pseudomonadota bacterium
ATTCGGGGCCATCGATGCCAACTCTTGTTCATCAATTTGAACAGATCCAGAAGTTGGAGAGTCCAATCCACCAATGATATTGAGCAGGGTGGTCTTTCCAGAACCCGAAGCGCCCATCAATACGGTAAACTCTCCCGGCTCAATGCTCAGAGACACACCTTGGAGCGCTTTCACGATAAACTCTCCCTGCTGATATTCTCGGTGTACATCAGTCACAACAACGGTATTACTAGACATGAACTCTCCTACATTTCCATCATTACGCGGCTACGAACGCATCGCATCCACTGGGGTCAACTTCTGTACTTTCCATGCTGGGTACAGCGCCGACAAAACTGCACACAAAATAGATAGCAGGATGTAGCCCAGAATCCAGTTGGCATCATATCGACCATAGATCACGGTACTGGTAACTGCACCACTAATGGTCACCCCTTCACCCATCATACTGGTGAGATCTAAGCCATTCGTGACCAGGGGATAGGATGCCGCCATTCCAAGCAGAGCACCAATTACCCCGCCAAATACCCCAATCAAGCTAGCCTCAAGCAAAATCAATTTGAACAAGGAGGATCGCTTGAGACCAATTGCCATCAAGACACCGAACTCTTTACTGCGTTCTAATACATTCATCAGCATGGTGTTCAAGATTCCCATCGCAACAATAAACATCAACGAGATTGAAATCATCTCATTGCTCACCTGATCAACTTGAATCATCGCGACGACATCGGGAAGAACTTCCTCCCATGGTTGAACTGCGAGTTCTTGTGAAGTGGTATCGGCGACCACACGCTGAACAGTCGGCAAGGCTGCGGACGTCTCGTCGGCACTCTGCAAGTGTACCGCTACCTGATTGGAAGTGTTCTCTTGCCCCAGAATATCAGCAACGGACGATAGAGAGACGTAGCCTGTAAAGGCATCCACTTCTTCTGCACCCGTACGAAAAACGCCACTCAATCGGTACAAGTGAGAATTCATTTCTCCATCGACCGATGTGGTAAAGACGAGTCTATCCCCCAAATCTACTTGAAGTAGATCCGCCATGTTTTGTCCGATGACAATGCTCTTCGTATCATCGAGCACCCAAGTTCCCGACACCAGCTTGTCTGGGAGATCTGAAACCACGTCTTCCGATTGTGGATTCACTGCCGTTAGGCCGATCACTGTGGGAGAGCTAGACGATGCTAGGATTCCACCCAGACGTATTCGACTGGTAATGGTCGCGTCTGGCAAAGCCTTCTTCAATGCTGAGACAATCGCCCCTTGTTCATTCACAACGAGATCGGTCTCTTGTTCCTTTTGGTAGTCTGGATGCTGAACAACCACGTGTCCTGCCAACTGAGAAACGCTCGAATCAATCATATCATCGTATTGACCCGCTCGAAGAGTATTGGACAGGATGAGAACCACCATTCCGACACCCACTGCCGCAGAGGTAATCAGAGTCCTACGAAGGTTACGCCGAAGATTTCTAAAAGCAAGCTGCAACAACATCATTCGCTCCGAATTGCATCTACAGGATTGAGATTTGAGGCTCTGTAGGCTGGCCACAAAGACGAACCCATCGCGATGACAAAAAGACCCATTACCGGAACCCAATACGATTCGACTTGCATCGCAACATACATCGTCGGATCGAAGTTGAGCCCCATCATTTGTAAAGGCTCACCAGTGCCGCCACTCAGATCGATACCTTGTACGGAGAGATAATAGTTGATGATTCCCCCCATCGCCAGACCAATGACACTTGAGAGCGCAGCCAAGAGTGCACTCTCGATGACGATGACCTGTACAATTTTTATGCGTTGCAATCCAAGTGCCATCATGACACCAATTTCACGTGTCCGTTCAAAGACAGCCATCAACATCGTGTTCAAAACACCAAACCCGGCGATGAAAAAGATGATCCCCAAGAAAAACACCTCCGACACTTCTTGAAACGCCATCATCTCTTTGGTTTGAGGGGAGGTTTCCCACCAAGTTTTGGCACCTACTGAGTCTGCGCTCACCAAATTTGTAATGTCCGCCTGCAATGCTTCAATATGCGCCACTTCTTTATCTGTCACCAAGATCTCGTGATATTGAGACGGTAATATTAACAAGTCTTGTAAATCAGACACATGAAGCTGAATACCGCGGTCAAGCATCGTCGCTCCACTTTTGTAAACACCAACAAGATTGTACAAATCGTACGCCATTGAACCATCGGCTGCCTGGGTATAGACAAATAGTTCTTCACCAATCTTCAGCTCTAAGTCTTCATACAATGTAACCCCAGCGATCGCATGTTTCGCCGGTGTATCAGACAGATAGGTCCCTTCAATAATTTGTGACGATGCCCCTCGAGCAGTCTCTTCTGCGGACGGAAGAATGCCAATCACCTGAGCACCGGCTGAATCCTCTGCACCAGATACCAGTACGTTCCCATAGAGTTTTGCGGACACACCACTGGTTCCATCCAGACTCTGCAAACGCTCAATCAGAGCGTCCCCTTCTTGAATCGTATCGTGGAGGGCTTTAGACTTTGCATAATCTACATTTTGAATCTGGATATGTCCCATTTGTTGAGTCACAAGTAAATCAAAGAAGGTAGCGTAGAACTGATTGGTGAACACAGACAGAAAGATACAAATGGCAACTGAAACTGCCATAGCTGTAGCCGTAATTAACGTCCGTTTACCGTTTCGGAGTACGTTCCGCCACGCGATAGAGAATAGAAAAGACACCGGATACTCTACTTACGCAATGCTTGCAAAGAGAACATGTCTGCAGACACAGGCGTCGTAAAATCAACACTTGTATACGTCATGGTTGTATACTCACCTTCTTTGTCTTGAGGCAGTACAGAGAATTTGGTTGGAAGTGACACACCATCAAAGTCTTTGATATCTTCAAACTTATCAATACGCTTCAAGGTTCCGTCTTCATCATAGTACTTCACATCAAGAGGGAGCATATCTGCACGGCTGCGCGCTACAATCTTGCCCCAAACAACGGCTGTATTTTCTTTTGGTACCATTTCTATCTCATAGATCTTCTCTGCATTTCCGTCTGTAGGAATATGAATGAACTTTGCATCAAAGTCTTCTGAAAATCGATTTTCACGTACCAAATCATCATTGGAAACATGGGAACCCATCCACGATCCGCCCATCATTCCGGCTGGGACTTTCATCACACGATCCACTTTCGGCAAATAGTTCCAGATATTGTTGTCCACCTTCAACGTTACAGTACCAGCTTCCTTCGCCGGTTCTAGAATGGTGATCATCGTTTTTTCCGTTCCTAAGGCCACGGCTTTCATTTTCATATTTCGTTCATATCGCGACGTTTTAACCGTCATTTCCATCGTGACGATAGAGTGTTCCTTACGAAACAAATCATCTGCCGCCATCAATACTTCTTCAATTGTAGGTTCAGCAAATGCTGGGGTGGTGGTGACTACTACGAGTCCACAAGCGAACAATGTGCCTTGTATATATTTCATAACTACCTCATGAGAGTACACTAGAGAATCAACAACAAACCAAGTGGTCCGTGTAACTAGTGTACTCCGCTCATAAAGGGTGTACGAATCATTTACAAAATATATAATTCGTACACCCTTTTACAAACACGAACCAATCGATCAATCTTAATAAAAGGACACTTCAAACTTTTTTCTATATTCTAGAACGTTCACTTTCTATTCGAGATACCGTTCAACCAATAGTGTGTCAGGACATTTACTCGTTCTACTTGATCGGGAAACATTGCCATAAAATCAGCTTCATAAAAGCATTCATTCAGTTTACGATCAATGTATAAGATAGCATCTACGGAAATATTAGGATTGATATGACCTCTGTGCTGTTCTTTTTTTAAAAACTGACGGTACTTATCTTCAAAATCTGTGTTTTCAGTTAACATTCGTTTCAATGACTCAAATCGTGGATTGCTACTTGAATGTACGGAAACAATTATAGATCCTATGGTTCTCAAACCTTCTTGACGTATTACCAGCATCGATCGGATTTTATCCTCAAAAGTGTTTGAAGAGTCCATAATACTAAGTACTTCGTGCACGTAGGATTCAAATTCTTGTTTCAGTATGACTTCAATCAAATCATACTTATTGGAAAAGTGCTTATAAAATGTTGTCTTGGATACATTTGCCAGTTCTGCGATGGTCTCAACCTTAACATCATCCACACTGTGACTTTGAAGCCAATCTTTTCCAATATCGATAATGTATTGTCGTTTGCTAGTGCTCATTTATCAATCACCGAATCCCTGTTACCTAAAATGTTTAAGCGATTGCCATTCTAGATATCTATACACGTAAACATCTGTATGCAAAATAACCGCTACGATACCTATTCAGGATCGTCAAGAATGAACAGGTTTTATATTATGAATAGGTTTTGAATAGTACAAACATAATAATGCCTATGATGTCGGCACTATATAACTCCATTACTACAAATCGTTAACGATTTGACCCAACGTCTCTAGACTATGGTGTACCAGATAACTCTTTTCCATTCCTATTGGAACCCCAGACCCACCGATCACAAGCGAAGGTTGGTGAGATGCTTTACGTACAATGTGATCACTCAGATTTTGTAAGAAATGCTCAACATCTGTAGGATCCATCGTGATTGAAAACGTCAATGCGATCGCTAAGGCCTTTGTTTGCTCTGCACACGCTACGATCTCATCAATGGGGGTATTGTTGCCCAGCAATACTACTGTATACCCTTCCAAAACCAAAATACTTGCGACCAAGTGAAAACCCAGTGTGTGTTTCTCTAGTGGATGACTCGACAAAATGATGGTGGGACCGGTATTGCTAGCATTAATGAGTTGCCAGTGCTCTTCAATGAACTGCCCTATCAATCGCGTCGCAAAATGCTCTTGAAAAATTTGCAATTCTCCATCATGCCAAGCACAACCAATCCGAGAAACAAAGGGAATTATACGCTCTAATACAAATCGTTTCAATCCAAACTGAGATAAACCAAGACGAAAATGCGCCAAACAGGCTTTTGAGTTGAGGGCTTTCACATCTGCCAACCAAATCTCAAAAAGAGCCTCTAGATCGGAACTGGTTTCAGGGACTTCAAGGGCTATATCGGGCTGCTTGGTCTCACCAACCAAAGCCTGTAACTCTTGAACAGACAAGCCCAGCACCTGTTTGGCTCTATGCCCCTTGGCCAATGTTTCCACTACCAACCGCAAATGCGGCACCAAAGACACATCATACAAACGATGATTTCCTTCTGTTCTTTCAGATACAGGAAAGTTGTAGCGACGTTCCCATGTCCGCAAGGTTGGAATGGGAATGTTGGTCGCTTCTGAAAGCTTTCCAATACTAATTTTTCGAGCGAGTTTGGTCATAGAACGTCTGGGAATAATGTGCTTCATTGCAGTCATAAAGAACGATTCAATATGAGGTGCTATTACTTATAACCTATTCAAAACATATATTGAACAGTTTTAATGCTTAAACAAAGAATAAAGATCAGAATCTATGGGTAACATTCGTTATGTTTCATTACATTTAGAGACAAATAAGTCACTATATTTCATATTTTTCAAGAAATACTTTACATTTTTGTTTTTTTTGAATAGTATTTGAATAGACAATCTAAACAATGGAATTTGTTATGAACACCCGCAAAATGAATTTACAGCTTGAACAAGACCTTGCCATTCGAATCATTGCGCTAGAAGATGAACTTGAAAGCAAGCTTTTAACCATTGCCGACTTTCAAGAAACTCTTCTAGAAGTTCAAAACCAACCTCGAAAGCACAACGCTGAACGCATCATGAGATTTGGAAATTGTGTGGAGTTGCTAAAAGAAAGAAGTCGATCAGACAAATCTCTGCGCCCGATGTCCCGATTGGTCTCTCGATTGCAATCAAAAGGAGACGACCTCCGTTGGGAACTCGCGATGAGCGCGGAACACATTGCAAAGATTGAAAGCAACAAGATGAGTGGACGCAGTATGCAGTCAGAAGATCTGCTTCAAGAAGGCTACATTGGTCTACTGGAGGCTGCAAAACGGTTTGACCCTGAAAAGGAAATCCGATTCACCACTTACGCACGCTGGTGGGTTCGAGCACAGATCACTCGATGTATCGAAAACACAGGGCGACTCATTAGAATACCTGGTGGTGCCATAGAACAAACTCGCAACCTACAGACCGTTATCGAACAGTACATCAATGATGGTAAAGAATACAACCTTGAAGAAATCGCTGGTACTCTCGGTATGAGTCTAAAACGCGCCAATATGCTGTTGAAACAACAGTCGGCGATCTCATTGGATGCAGAAGACGTCGAAGGGAATGCATTGATGGATACACTACCTAGTGATGTATCCGTTGCAGAAGACACTTTGGAGCATCAAGAAGCATTGCAGCTCATCCATAAGAAATTCTCTGACTATCTGGATAGTCGTGAGCAATACATCTTGATTCATCACTTCGGATTGGATGGAAATCCCAAACAAACCATGCGTGAAATCGGTGAACACATCTCTTTATCCAAAGAACGAGTTCGCCAAATTGAATACAAAGCCATTGAACGATTGCGCCACCTCTTTCATTAAGAGCAATATTCATGGGATCGTGTAATCTGGATCCCATTTAACCTTTGGGTCTTTGAATCTTTGAATCTTTGAATGAATCTTTGAATCGTAGAACATTGGCGTTCTCTTCAACAGTCGTGTGACCACTAGCTTCTCAATAACTTCTGGAGGGGCCATGCACCCTATACGCTTACAAACATTGAACGGTCGTCCTGTAGATACCTCTAAGCCATACGTTCTGTATTGGATGACATCAGCCCGTCGACCACAGTTCAACTTTGCCCTTGAACACGCAATAGACCTGGCCAATCAGTACAATGTGGGTCTGATCGTATTTGAGGGCCTTAGAATGAATTATCGTTGGGCTAGCGATCGTTTTCATCAATTCGTCAAAGAAGGAATGATTGCCAACCGAACCGCATTTAGACCCAGTAAAGTACACTACATCCCTCCACTAACAAGCGGTCCCTCGAACGCAGATCCCTTAGATCAATGGTTTTACATTTCAACTCCGATTAATGGTGACGTACCTTTTAAGATAAAACCTGTTGGAGGAACATTAGATGAAGAAATTTCCTACATCGTAAATA
>CAJWHX010000170.1 GCA_913040875.1 uncultured Pseudomonadota bacterium
GGGAGCCTTACCGAATGTTTACCAGTCGTGCCGAACATCGTCTATTGCTCAGAGAAGACAATGCCGATAGACGGCTCACCGAAAAGGGGCATCAACTAGGTTTGGTCGACGATATCGCCTTTAATAGATTTAACGCAAAAATGAGGCTCATTGAAGAAGGAAAACAATGGTGCCGCACCACTTGGTTATCAAGCAATAAAGAGTCCAAAGAACGGTTTCAGAACTTGGGTCTACAACCGCTCAAAAATAAATCTTCGATCGAACAGCTACTGCGACGCCCTGAGATTGGCTGGGATATTTTGAAAGACTTATACATCGACGAAACAATGCCAAATTACAGCAGTGAAGTCATTGAACAAATCGTGACGGACATTAAGTATGCAGGCTATTTACAACGCGAAGAGAGTAGGGTGAACAAAAGTAAAAAATTGGCCCACATCAAAATTCCAGTCGATATGAATTTCTTCTTACCCGGAATATCTATAGAGGTTGCTGAACGACTAACAGCAGCCTCTCCTCCAACATTGGCTAGTGCCAGTCGCTTGCCTGGTATCACCCCTGCTGCCATTGACACGTTGGTAATTTATCTGTCAAAACACAACTATTAAAACCATAACATATTGAATTTTATTACTTTTTAAAAATATATGAGACAATCAATAATAGAATCACATCGTCGGTTGCTTTCCAAGTGGAGAAGCAAGATGGACCTCATTGGACCTGGTGACATGGAGCATCATTTTATAGATGCTCATGAAGCGGTATCCGAATTAGAACTCACCGGACACTGGGTTGATTTGGGGAGTGGGGCTGGATTTCCTGGCATCGCTCTGGGTGCATTGTACCCAAACCTGCACGTAACAATGGTGGAGAGTCGTCAAAAGCGAACCATCTTCTTAAAACAAGTCGTTCATCAAGGGAAAGCCGATAACATCACTGTCCTCTGTCAACGTACAGAACAACTCGATGGACCATTCGATGGAGTAATCAGTCGAGCATACAAACCACCCCTGAATTTTTTAGAGGATGCCAAACGACTCACACGTGTTGGTGGTCTAGCGATCTGTATGCTAGGTGAGCACGGTTCTTTCAACATTCCTACAGAGTGGACATTGATCGATGAAAAAATTTATTTCTTGGATGATGCTCACGGTCAACGTAAAAGATGGCTACTTAAACGTATCGCCTAGAACGATAGTACATCCACAACCCAAACAAAGGGACCCACAACGCAGATTCAGAAGATGTACAGCCACATTGAGCACCATTGGTTGAAGAGTCACTGTTCCATTCTCCATGTGGATCGACCCCTGTATCGGGTTCAGAACCATCCAAGCCAAATGCTGACAAATCCAATCTGGCTTCGAGTACTTGCTGTTCATTAAACAAGTCAAACGACACCAGCAGCTGCTCACCTCTTCTAGCAACCCATGGACGCATCGCAGCGTCCCCATTTTCATATGTTGTCAGTCGACGCTGCTCCACAAGTTCCCACCGCTGATTGAACACCCCCAAGAATACATCTCCTTTATCGGAACCTTGCCATGCCTGATCTCTTCCCATATGAGCGACAATAAAATAGTCCCCAACCTGAATAATCCCTTGTGGCCAATATGCTCTCAGTGGATCATCGACCAAATCTCGGTCGACCGTTTCTATCAACCTCCAATCTGAATCGTAGCGGTTCATTGTTAACGGTTTATCATGTGCCATACCCAAATGAATATACTGGTCTGCATGAACATCATAAATTACTCCTCCACCATTACCGCGAGGATAATCTTCCAGGGAAACAACCTCTTTCACCTGCAGATTGGAGTCCAAACTAAAAAAGTCTGTTGCAAACTGATAGCCTTGAATGGAAAGAAGGACCCCTTTTGCATCTGGAGCACAAATGACATTTGGATCATTGTGGGCATGAGTTCCGATACCATCACGAAACTCTGAATACGCCAAAATATTGAAGTCAGCATCATATCGCCACAAATGTAAATAATCTGTCGGTGTTCCCGTTTCACCTTCCGCCTCTGGTGGCATACCAGAAGCAGCATGTAAATACGTTCCGTCAGGGCATTTCTTTATGCCGTGATCCACCAATCCATCGAGTTCAACTACCGGTCTTTTATCAATCAACTCCCAGTCTTCTAGACCATCCCCGGTCTTTTGTAGTGTACCAACATAAAAACTTCGATTGCTTCCCAAAGCGGCAATCCAATTATCTTCTGTCGGAAACACTCGGATCCAAGCACCTGCCGATCGGATCTCAACCGGTTCTCCGACGTCTACAATGAACGGTTGCCCAAAAGCAACTTGACTCAGCCATAGCAACATGATGTCTCCACATATCTTCTGTCTACGATATCTGTAGCCGAGTCTATGCCAGATACCATCTAATCATCTAAATTTAAGTCAAAGTCTAGATTCGTCTCATCATCTGGAGAATATGTCGGCTTTGATTTAACTGGTTCATCATCCAAATCGCGATCTCTAGCCTCTGGAAGTGTCGGATCACAAAATATAATTGCCCAATTCTTGGTGAATCGACTTTCTGAACTCAAGTACGCTGAATAGGGAGGCAGACCTTCTCCACCGTCAACTTTCCTCAACACCGGAACCGCTTGGTAGGTATCCACACAATTGTAAAAGCGTTGCTTTATCTTCTCCGTCATGCTCAGATTAAATGCTTCGTGACATTTCTCATGTCTCTTTCTAGACCCCCGATCACACCCCTTCACTTTGGCTTGCGCTTGGAAGGCTGTCCATAAGTTGGCCGTTGACTGCGCTTTATATTTTTTGGCTTTGGCTTTGAACTTCTGGGTTTTCTTGACCTGTTTTTTCAGTTCCACCAACGTCTCTTGCAATTCCACTTTTAAATCGTCACGCTCTTGCTCAGCCGCCGCCAACTGAATTTGCAGCGTGGCAATCTCTTCTTCCATTACCTTCCACTTTGCTCGAGCAGCTTTGCGAGCCTTTTCTGTGTTGTGCTTTTGCTCTTTTAATTTATCCAGTTCAGCTTCTCGATCTGCCAATGTGAGTTGTAATAACTTCACATCCTCTTGAACTTCAAGAACATTTTTCTTTTCTTCATCTGTCAAACCTTTACACAGTTCTTCCAAATCTTCATTGGATAATTCCTCTTGCACAACTTGAGTTTGGGTAACCACTTCTTGTGGTTCTTGAAGAGTCTCAGAGGCTATATATCCCACCACAGACCCCAACAACACACCTAGGACTCCAACTCCAACAACGACCATTTGCTTTGACACGCTTGACTCCTTTACACTAAGATTCGTATACACATAATTCTAACACGAACATATTCGATGCATTATAAATGCTTCACAACATTACCACATTCAATAGGAAATATCTCATGCCGCTCGTTTCTACAGTTCAAACACATGCCAAATTCACCACCTCACACAACCGCCTCATTTTAGGAACCGCTACCGATATTCTACAATCAGACTCCCTTGCTGAAACACTGAACATTCCAGAACATCTGTGGGATTTTGTGATAGGTCAGCTGAGTAAAACAACTGAACTCCAGCTGATTCTTGATCAGAAAAAAGTCATTTTTCAACTCCTTCCGAGTAAACACTCTAGACACAACTCATCAAGTAACACAAACAAAATTAGACAAATCTGTAAAAGGATATGCACCTCTGGCGATTGGGATGTTCTACTGTTTGCAACCGAACGCCATCTGGAGGGTCAGGTGTGTGCTGTTGCCAAGGCTTTTTCCTCTTTCTCAGCAAAAACATCCCCTACACACAAGCAACAGATTCATATCTTACCGATGATCAACAGCGAAATCATCGTGCATCCCGATTTGAACATCATGATTGAAAATGTACGTTTGTGTGGTGCTCTTGTCGATCAACCACCCAATATCTTCCACATTTCAGATTACATCAGCATGATTGATTCTTGGGCACAATCACATCCATCTGTTCGGTGTACAATCTTCAGAGGGCAAGAATTAGTAGAGAAGGGATTAAACGGCATCTGGAACGTTGGTAAAGCGGCAGAAGAAGCCCCAGCAATGATCACACTACAGTTTACACCAGACAATGACAACGACGCATTGAAGCATGTTTGCTGGGTGGGCAAAGGCATTATCTATGACACTGGCGGACTGTCTTTAAAAAGTAAAACAGGCATGCCTGGAATGAAGATGGATATGGGCGGAGCCGCTGCGGTATGGACAGGATTCAAAACAGCCGTCGAACGAGGAGTAGAGCATCCCCTCAGCGCAATCCTGTGTTTAGCCGAAAATGCCATTGGAAGTCGATCAGTGAGACCTGACGACATCATCACAATGTACTCTGGTAAAACTGTCGAAATCAACAACACCGATGCCGAAGGTCGATTGGTACTTGCAGACGGTGTGGCCTGGGCTGAAAAAAATCTTCGACCTGATATCATCATGAATATTGCCACATTGACAGGGGCTGCAAGCACATCGGTTGGAAAAGGTGTCGCTGCCATCTATTGTAATGATGAAGCTTTAGAACAGTGTGCCGTATCCACAGGTAGAGATATTGGTGAATTGTGTCATCCATTGCCATACATACCTGAAAAATGGAAACTCGAATTTCGTTCCAATGTAGCTGATATGAGAAATTCCGTTGCCAACAGATCCAATGCTCAATCCGCCTGCGCAGCACAATTCATTGGCAATCACCTTTCTCAAAAAACACCATGGTTGCACCTTGATATTGCAGGGGCAGCATTTTTTGCTGGTAGAGGTACCGGATTCGGTATGCATTTACTGATGGCTGTATCATACAACGCTGCAAAATCAGCAAAGTGACGATGCGATCATCAATGTTACATATTTGAACTGAGTCATCTAATTTAATTACTTTATGCAATTTTAGATCACAACCTCTACTAAGTAGATTCTGACGATGGATTAGTCAATTATGATTTTAGGTGTCATTTTAAAAAGACACATATTTCAATTTATCTCATGAATATGTGTTGCCTATTTTACAACTCTTTGATAACTTGAGATCAGACCCTAATCGGTTTCTCCATTTGGCTCCCACCAAACGTTCCTTCACATTCGTCTTTTCTTTTAGAGTGTTCTACCACTCATCTATCCCACCCACTTTTGGTTGTACTTTCATCCTCCGAAAGAGATTCAAATCCTATTGAGTCAACACAATCAAAGCATCCCCCGCAAATCAAAAAATTGATTTCCGCCCGGAAGTCAATTTTTTTGCTTTTTTGCTGTCATGTCACTCCAAAAAATCCAACAATCTACTGCTCAAACCGCACACTTCATTCAGCAAATACCGTTGGATTCGATTGTATGTGATACTGATGCATTCAAACAAGATTGGACTACATCAGAGCTTCAAGCCATCGGATATGAGTTAGAAGATCGACCGGCCCCAATTATTGTTCAAAGCATCAATGGAAAAGAAGATCTGTATCAAGTTCTCTTTGGACTTAAATATTTTATTGCAGCGAATCTTTTGGCGTGCGAAAAGATTCCAGCACTCGTATTGCAACCGCAACGCAACGATACCGTCTCCAGATTTCTGGATTCAAACTTCTTCAATTGGCAACAGCTGGACGAAATAGAATGTGCTCGGGCATATGAATGGCTCAATAGCGTGTGTAAATACACAATTGATGAAATCGCTAAAATGAGAAAAATCAGTCGTCCTGTCATTGGCAATCAGCTCCGCCTACTCAAACTCCCCCACTCTGTTCAGAAATTGTTGAAACAAGGTGAAATAAACAAAAGTATTTGTTTACTCCTTCTAAAATTATCAGACCCTAAAAGGCAAGCCTTCTTAGCGAATATAATTGTCAAAGAATCACTCTCTGTCCGTGAAGCAAAAGAATTGATTCATCAAGAACTGCCTCATCGTACAAAGAAATCTTCATTGGATATTACCGTTCACAAACAATCCATAGAAATAGTCTTTGATTCCGTCGAACAACGAGATCACATCCTCGCGTATCTCAAAAACTGCTATTAGACGCGACAATACTCCTATGGGCGTTAAAACACTGACAATTGAACACCCCACCGCTAAGGATATTGAACATCCGGGTAATATCATCATTGCCACTCATTATTCTGGTACATTGTGTTGTGAAGGGAGATTAACCATACAGAAGAATGGCTCTCTTACGGGAGAAGTTCATGCTCAGACAGCACACATCTCTGGTTCATTTAAAGGCTTTCTAGAAGTTCAAGAATACGTTATATTTACGGATGGTTCTAAATTTGAAGGCACTTTGGATGCTCCTTCCATGGTTTGTTCTTTGGGTACGACCTTGATCGGAGATATTCGGGTAAAACCACATAGACAATAGGAATAATATGAGCACAATTATTATTATGGCCGGTGGAACTGCCAGTGGTAAAACCAGCATTGCTGCAGAGTTTGCTCAAAAGCACAAGTGTCTAATCATTCATCATGATCGATACTATAAAGACATCCTGTTTCCTCCAGATGCAAATTTTGATGAACCCGATGCATTGGACAATACACTACTGGCTGAACACCTAAAAGAACTGAAAGCTGGAAATGCGGTCGAGTTACCCATCTATCACTTCCCAACCCATAGAAGACTACGTGATACCGAACGAGTAGAACCTCAAGACTTAATTATCGTCGAAGGAATTTTAACTCTGGCTGCGATAGACATTGCAGAACAAGGAGATGTTTGTATTTTCGTTGATGCACCTGACGACATTCGACTCGCTCGAAGATTACAAAGAGATGTCGTTGAACGAGGACGTAGTGTGGATGGGGTTATCAAACAATATCTAACCACTGTTAGACCGATGCACATACAGCACGTCCTCCCCTCACAACAACGAGCGGAACTGACCTTGAATGGCGTAGTTCCCCTTGCCGAAAGCGTCCAAAAAATGGAACAGCTCCTGAGTGATAAAGGAACGTTGTAGCCTTATTTGGAAACATCCGATCCAGGCGAGAGTTGTATCGAAAACGACCACTGGACCAAGGCCTTCTCAGAATCTTCAGCGATGACCCGAATCGTATAATCTCCACCCGGCTCAGCCGTGCTTCCTTTATAGGCAATCCTTCCAGTATTGGAGATGCTCATCCCATCCGGCGCTCCTTCCAGTCGATAGGTGACAGGATC
>CAJWHX010000171.1 GCA_913040875.1 uncultured Pseudomonadota bacterium
AGTTTACGATTGAGTGCTGCAAAATCTTTCCAAGCGTCACTGGCCTTATCAGACCAATTGGCAGACTCTAGTAATTCGGCATACGTACGTCGCTCTGTCAATTCACCCGGAGTCATTTCTACAATACGGTACTGTATCTCCTGAGCGATCTCGGGCTTCTGACGCTGCGTCATCTCGACAGCCTTCTTGAGGTGAATCAACGCGTCGGTTTCAAAGTTACTGGAAATCAAACAATGCGCAATCTCGAGATGCATTTCATAATCTTTGGGACGCATCTTGATGAGTTCGCGATATATCGGAATGGCCATTCGATACTGCTTCTCTTTGACGTCCGTCTCCGCAATCGTAAGCATCAATTGTTCTGCTTCTCGTTTGTTCCCAAGTTTTAAACTGAGATCAGCAACGGTCTTCCGTAACCGTCGACTTTTCGGATCTTTTCGTAAAAGGGATTTATAGCTTTTAAGGGCATCTTCAACTCGCCCTTGACTCAAATACTGTGCTGCTTGTGTTTCCACTTGTTGTGCATCAAAACTCATTGAAACCTCTCTGTTGAATGCATAAATTGTAACACATCTGAAATCTGATTGAGATGTGATGAACTACAAAATTCAACTTCTATTGTAAATCGTACAAACTACGCTTCACAAAGATCTTATCTGTGTACACAATGCTCGTAGACCAAGTGTATAACTTTGCACCCCAAACCCAGTGACAACACCCAAAGCAATATCTGACATAAGAGATCGATGTCGAAATGGCTCTCTTGCAAAGACATTGCTCATATGAACTTCCACAAATGGAACACCCACAGCCAAGAGTGCATCACGAATGGCGATAGATGTATGCGTATAGGCACCCAAATTCAACAACAAACCGTCCACCTTCGAAGCACTCTGTTCGGAGTCGGAACACTCCTGAATCCAACTTACAATCTGCCCTTCCATGTTACTTTGAAAGAATTCACATGTACAGGAGATTTCGCAAGCTATGGAAGATAAAGCGCTATTAACGTCTTCGAGTGAACCCTTACCATAAACGGTGGGTTCGCGAAGTCCTAGCATATTGAGATTGGGACCATGAATCACTCGAATGTACATCAGATTATCCAAGAGGGATGTTGTCCATTACATCGAACCATCTATCATAGAGTGCTCAGTTCCCACCAGAAGTGATCGTAAATGTCTGTGTATCCCATCCAATACTAGCAAGTATACTGACATCTTCAATGGTCCCTTCTCCTTCTCCCTGAGCAGCCAACACTGGCATCACATCAATGAGCATGTAAGCACGAACCAATCCACGATTGTCTGTCTCGGCAACCATATGAGTCGGAGCAAACCAGTAGAAACCATCTGCAGTGTCATATTCGTACGAGTCTGCATAGGTCCCGGCAAACTGATAGAATGTTTGAGACTCAGTATCCCAATACCATGCACACCAATCTTCATTCATGGCGTAGTTGCCATTTGCATCTGTACACGCGGCTTTTACGTCCTCTTGACTGCTAATCCCACCTGGCAAACTTGGATAGGAAACCACCTCAACGGCTTGCTGTGGGATTAAATAGACCCCACCAAAACTAGAGGTAATCTCAACACGAGTATTTGGTAAAGGTTCAGTCAAATTGTTAAGAGGATTGGTTCGAAAGACCCCGATATCGAAGGGAATCAACAGTCCGGACAAATCTAAGTTGTTGTTGTCCACGGACCAAGCAATCTGTAGATCTTCAGGAACATTGACTTGTGCATCAAATGGCGCATCTTGCATCGAGGCAACACAACCAGAGGCAAATAGAGCTGCAAACATAGAACTAAGTTGAACAAATTTCATGGGAACCTCAAATCAAGAATGGGTGGAAGAAAAGTGTGTTTTCAAAAATATGGATGTAAAAGCACTCATTTGAAGTATTTCTTCCCGATCCAAATCACGAATGGTAGCCAAACCGAAGTCTTCGAGTACCACCAATTGCAATTTATCACATTGCATCTTTTTATCGAATGAAATTGCGTCAAACAATGATTTACTAGTGATAGTATCCCTTATTTCTATTGACATGTCAAGTTTATTACAGACATTTTCCAGCACAGTGACAACATGAGGTCTCGTCCACCCTCTTGAAGCAGTCCACGCCGCTTCAACGCACATCCCAATCAGTACAGCCTGACCATGCAATACTTCACCATAGGTCAATAACTTTTCTAGTGCATGGCCTATGGTATGTCCAAAATTCAAAATTTTCCGAATCCCTTTTTCCAACTCATCCTGTTCTACAATTCGAGCCTTCACCGCACAAAGGCCTTGAACTCGTTCAATCAAAGACGGGTGCCTAAGCCAATTTGAATCGGCGAGCACATCGTCTATAAACCAGTGAACCATGCTGGCCGAATCCAATACACAATGCTTGAACACCTCTCCTAAACCAGACTGAATCTGTGGTAATTCTAAGGTCAATAAATAAGCTGGTGTAGAACAGACTAGGTTGGGAGGGTAAAAGGAACCCAAGCGATTCTTTCCACTTGATAAATTAATTCCAGTTTTACCCCCAACCGAGGAATCCACCAGTGCCAAAAGGGTTGTCGGGACCTGAATCCAATCGACTCCACGAACAAAAATAGACGCTAAAAATCCTGTCATATCTCCGACAACACCACCACCAAGTGCTATAAACATCGTTTGTCTGTCTATCGGGTAGTCGTCCACCTCTGCAATGGTCTGCTGAATCGTAGCCAAGTTTTTGTATTCTTCTCCATCTGGAAACAGAACGTTCACCGTCGTATGAACTGTTGAAATGGAATTAAAGAAGGCCTCCCCATACAACTCATACACAGTTGGATTGGAAAACAATACCACCATCGATGGCGGTCGCTTTGACAGGTACTCTAACACCCTCAAAACGACTGCCTGTGTATGGTTCAAAAATGTAATTTCATAGGGTCCACGTGAGGACTTCACAATCATACTGCTCATCGATGGCTCCGTACCCAGAACTCAAGTGTATCTACCACCTCAATAACGTTCTTTGAGTCTACCACCACCTGAAACCCCTTGTTGTACCCATCTTGTCTTTCTAAATACAAACGGTTCGCACTTTTCTTTAAAGGACGATTGGATTGCATTATCCGTTCCTCTACAGTACGCCAATTCACCTGCAACACAATCAAGGTTGTGTGCTGTTCCAACCAATCTCCGAGTTGATGATTGTGAAGTGTGCCGCCGCCCAAAGACACTATCGCTGGGTTCTCAAGGCTAGACAACTCATCCATGACGACTCTTCTCTCTTGTAATCGAAACAGAGCCTCCTCACCTCTCTCAATAAGAGAGCCTATCCCTCTTTCATAGTTGGACAGACATCGATTCTCAACCATGGTGTCTAAATCGTGAAAAGGCCAACCCAAACGGTCAGCCAATTCTCTTCCAACTGTTGATTTCCCAGCCGCCATAAAGCCACCAATGGTGACGAGCATTAATTGGAGCTCACTGTACGGGTCACAATCTGAGGGGTGATAAATACAATCATTTCATTTCTAACGATGTTCTCAGAATAGTTTTGGAACATCTTGCCTAAGACAGGTATTTTGTGGAATCCGGGTACCCTATCAATTGATGTCGCACTCTCAGTCGAGAACACCCCGCCAATCACTGTGGTATCGCCATTTGCAACCAACACATTCGTTTGTGCTTCTTTAATTTGAATCGAAGGCTGTCCTTGTACCAAGTTCGAGAAGTCCGGACGGTTGTTGGAGATATTCAAATCCAAGAAGATCTGATTGTCTGATGTAATGTGAGGAGTCACCGTCATTTCAAGAGCCGCTTCAGTAAATTGAACCTGAGTACCACCCGACGAAGTAGAGAGATAAGGAATCCGTGCACCTTGAGAAATTCTGGCCTGTTGATTGTCCAACGTACTGATACGAGGTTCAGACACAACTTTACCGTACCCATCTGATTCCATTGCAGACAATCGAGCGTCAAGGTCAATCAAGCCCGGGATGGACCCCAATGCAAACGAAATACCCGACGTCGACGCTTCCGGGCCCATATCAACAATCAATGCCTCTGCACCTGGTGAGTAAAATTGCTCACTAGCCATGACATCTCTACCAATGGCGCCACCGATACCAATGCTATTCGGAAACAACAGCCCAGTCGAATACCCCGTTGAAGCATTCGCCTGTAACTCTGCGCCCCACTGAATCCCCATCATCTGGGTGAAGTTGGAAGAAGCCTCAACAACACGTGCTTCGATAAGCACTTGTGGAGTCTCTTTATCCAAATGACGCACCAACTCACGAATCTGAGCCAGTCGTTTTTCAGTTTCTTTAATGATGAACTGGTTGCCTCGCGTATCTACCTGAAGGGTTCCGCGTGAAGACAGGAGTTCTGACACCTGCTCTTGAAGGTCACTTGCTTGGGCATAATCCAAAGGCAATACAAGGAGTTGTAATTCCGTCAACTCTTCTTGGGCTCGCTTTGCCTCAACAGCAGATTGTTGCTCAGACTTAATGGTTTCAATGGGCGCAACACGAATGATGTTCCCAAACTTTTGAGACCCCAAACCTTTAGCTTGCAGAACGGCGGCCAAAGCCTGGTCCCACGGTACATTTTGCAGTCGTACGGTCACTCGCCCTGAAACATCATCCCCTGTAACAATATTGAGATTCGACACGTGAGAAATGAGGCGAAATATCGAGTGGATATCTGCATTGACAAAGTCTAGAGAGATACGTTTCCCCGTATATTTTTGATTCGAAGCTGAACCAGCATCATACATAAAACCAGACGACATCCCAAGCATTGCGGCTGGATCATTGGCTCCACCCCCGCTGCCAAAACTAGCTTGCGGATCAGATGTGTTTCCAGATTCACCAATCAAAATCTCCTTTTGATAAGCGTTGCTGATTCCGGAGTCAGGCGTACCAGGAGCCACTGAAGACTCCGCTTGATATGCAGCCATTTGTTGCTGACGCATTGACGCTGGAATTGGAACCGACACAATTAAGTATCCGTTCTCTGCTTTGCTGATATTGTAATCGGCATCCTCTGATAACGAGATAGAAATGCGAGCTCCACCCGATGTGCGATAGGCACGAACCATTTGAACTGGAGAGTAGAAATGTTTGGTATCTAGAATACGACTCAAAGATTTTGGCAACGAAGCACCCTTCACGTCAACCATCAGACTATCTGGACGTGGGCGGTTGACATCATAATTCTGAAGGTCTTTCACGCCGATGATGATTCGACTCTCTGTATCTAACTGCTCGAAGTCCAAAGACGTAAGTGTGGTACCACCAGGGAGTTGGTCGGGCCCAGAAAGTTTTGAAGCCGGCACAAAATTATCTGCCCCAGCATCTGTCAAGTCTGATGCAAAGGCATCACTCTCTAGAGCTGCACTCAAAGTGTCAACGTCCTGAGAGTCAGTGTCTTGAACTGAATCCAACTCTGCCATCAAAGGATCAGCGATGACCTCATCTGTATCTCCACCTTCTAACGCATCAGCCAATGGGTCCACATCTGGAGTGCTATCACTGGACTCCAAGGCTCCCGCCAACAAATCCGTATCTGTTGAAGCGTCACTTAACGTTACTGCAACAATGGCACCAGTCGTTTGGAGACTATGATCCATTGAGATCTGCGTAAAGATCTCAACCCGTACAATCTTTCCATTTTGATCATTAAACTGTGTGACCTGTACATCTGATACGCCTTCGCCGGCGACAATAGAGTGGGCTTTCCAATCTTCAGCCATTGTAGCGTCCATAATATCTATGGCGATGCGGTCGGGTGAATCGAGAAGGAAAGAACTGATGGCAGAACCTTCTGCAGAGCTCCCTAAATGCACAGAAACCACATTGCCCTGAACAGTTACACTCTCAACAACGATATCTTCTGCTTGTGCATGTGCGACTTGTCCTGAAAGCATTAAAGCAATGCTACCACTCAACCCAGCAACTGTCGATAATGAACGATTTTTCATCGGTTTCTCCGTTTACACTAAAATCTCAAATTTTCTTATTCAAATTACAAACCTGCACTATTCAAGCGCAATTCCTGTCTCTTAACTACCAACTGTCCATCTACCGTTTGAAGCTCTTCTGTCACGACGACCACGCCGTCACCGATAGACTCAACCTTCCCCCACTTTGTCCCCATATACGTACCTACTTCCAAAACGTGACCGATCCCATCTGGATCTTCAACCATCGCGCGAGGACGTTCAATGCCGAAAATAATACCGGTTAAACTATATTGCCCCACCTCATATTTTTGAAGCGGTGTTCTGGGAATATTGTCGAGTAGACTATCTTCAGATGCCGTTACCAAGAAGGACTGGAACGGATCTCGTTTGTTGTTGGGATTGTAAGAGTAGCGTTCTTCTTCTTCCTCTTCAACAGCATCATTCTTTTGTGCACTAGGTTCTATAACATCGATGGCATCAGCTTGCTCAGCTCGATTGTTAGCAGATCCGAACATATCAGTTAAACCGCCCATGTCACAGGCTATTAAGGAAAGTATCATAAAGGCGTGCATTATCTTCTACCCCCCTTCTTTTTATTCTTTAAACGTTGTGCCCTTTCATCATCACTTAAAAATCGAAATGTAATGGCTTTACCTTCTACAAGAAGTTTCGTCCGCCCACTCTCTTCTGAACTAATCGACATATCAATATTTTTGACATGAACGATCCGGTCCATATCAGACAACTTATCAAAGAAGATTGCCACATCGTGAAAAGAACCTTCAACAGCAAGAGAAATGGGAACCTCTGCAACGAACTCATTCCCAGAACCGTAACTTTCTGGCATCGGATTGAACTTAGAGATTTCCAAACCAACTTTTCGTCCGCGTTCAGAAATATTGGCGATCAAAGCCGGAATCTCTTTTCCTGCAGGGAGCGCCTTTTTGGCATCATTTAGTTTCAACTGCAATTTGGTAGACTCGGTCTGCAAATCATTTAATGAGTCTACTTGCCGTTGGACGAGGTCCAAATCTGATTGCAAGGTCTGTATCTGATTCTGAAAATTTCCATAATCTTGATAGGAGGGCCACAAGAAAAGCAAGACAAAAAGAATGGCGACCAAAATATAATACAATTTGTGGAATTATAACTTGGCCTCAAGAA
>CAJWHX010000172.1 GCA_913040875.1 uncultured Pseudomonadota bacterium
GCGTCCTTCAGCGGATGTCGTGACGGGGCTCATTAAAGCGAATATGCCGTCTCGAATTTGTTTTCAAGTGCGTGCCCGAAATGACTCTCGCATTATCTTGGACAATCCTGGTGGTGAAACTCTTCTTGGAAAAGGAGACATGCTATTTTTACCGCCTGGGATAGCCAATTTGGTTCGATGTCATGGGCCGTTTCTGGGCGATGATGAGGTGCGCCGGATTACCGATCACCTGCGAGCACAGGGCAAGCCAAGTTTTGACGCCGATATTGTTGTTGCCAAACCAGATGCACCGGATGTCAGCAATGAATATGATGCATTGTATGACAAAGCCGTCGAGTTCGTGTGTGAGAAGGGATATGCTTCTACATCTGCTGTTCAACGACAGTTTCGTATTGGGTACAATCGTGCAGCCCGAATGATTGAGCAGATGGAACTCGATGGAATCATCTCTGAGCAGAATGGGTCTAAAAAGCGCAAGATTTTAAAGAATGCTCTAGAGAACTAAATTACTATAGGTTGAATGATAGTTGTTAAGCCCAAGGCTGGTATCAGTTCTTGGGCTTATTTTTTGGTTCGTGTTTGCGCTGATCTTGAATTTTGTTTTCTAAATTATAGATTGTTGCGCGATCTTTCTCGTTGTCCCAAATCGGGCGCATTGAGCCCAAATAGATCTCGAGTTGTTTTTCTGGGTTCTTTTGGTGATACCCTCTACCACTATGGACTTTTACGGTATTTCCAGCTGGGATTTCCATGTCTGGAAATGGCCACGTTTCGCCTTTGATATTTTGGATGTAATAGTTTTGTAGGTTGAGTGTAGAGGAGGTGATGTTGGTCACCCGAATATATTCGCCGTTTATATTGCGAGAGTCATCACCGGGAGCATTGGCATGAAATGACGTCATGTGGAGGTCACTTTGATATCTTGGAATGGACCATATCCCAACGGATTTTGATTGGGCCTGTGTTTGAGCCGCGAGAAGACTGGGGGTGTCTAGTTTTTCAGGGGGAATAAAAAATGTGTGAGCGAGACCATTCTCCAGTAGATATGTCGCGACATCATGTTTTTCGATACGTACAGAGGCGATGAGCCTCCCGTAACCATCTCTTTCAACGTCGCCATATGTCAAGGTGACCTTTTGGTTGAGAACCAAATCAGCAACAGCATCTCGAGCGTCGATTCCAAATGCTTCAGCGGGTCTTAGTTCCGGCGTGTTTGCCCCGCGAAGACGAATCTTATCTCCATTGTCCAATGTAAAGGTATCCCCATCATATACAGCGATGATGATGCCCGTCTTGGGTGGCGGACGATAGGTATCAGCATAGGCGAGAGTCAGTGCAAAAATGTTCAGCAGCATAGTGGAGTCAACTCGAAGGAAAGGGGTTGGGATGCTCTTGTGTGGGCAAAGTCGTAATAAAATCCGCAATGCCCAGGATTTGGGGATTGTTACTGGTGAGAACCATTGTAATATCTTTTCGTCTAAAGTTCAGTAGACAGCGCTGCAACTTCACAGCGTCAGAAGCGTGTAACGCTGCCGTGGGATCGTCCATCAACACGATCAAGGGTTCACGAATGTAATCTGGTTTTAAGCACGGTGCGAGAACTTGAGCCAGTTGAATCCTTCGGTGTTCACCACCACTCAGAGTTGGAGAGGTTTGTCCAAGCGTAAGATACCCAAGCCCCACCATCTGCAAAGCCATACATTGACGATATAGGATGGGTTGATGCTCAAAAATCTTGAGGGCTTCATCCACCGTTAGGTTTAAGATTTGAGAGATGGTATGGTCACGATATGTTGCCTGTAACGTTCGATCTGAAAAGCGTTTTCCCAAGCAGTCAGGACATTGAACTTCTGTTGGTGGAAGGGGGGCGACGTGATGTTGAATACTTCCGATTCCCAAACAGGTTTCGCATCTCCCTCCTTTTCTGTTGAAAGAGAAATCGGATGCTCTAAGACGATTGAGTTTTGCGCTTCTTGTACTGGACATTAAAGACCGTATTTCCGACCATATGCCAGATATTGTCACCAATGTTGAGCGCTTGTTGCCCAAAGACCCCAAATTGCTCAACAGTAAAATTCGCTCTGATCGCTGCTCAGTCAGCTGTGTGTGTAGATTTTTCAATTGAGTGGTCTTTCCAGATCCAGATGGTCCAGAGATCACATGTAGGGCTCCATCATACAGTGGGACAGGGCTGTTGTGTAGCTTCATCGGAGTAAAACTTTTGGGTTGAAATTCTGCTGGGTTCAAAAGGTCGAAAGATGGTGGCATAGGCAATATTTGACCACCATGCACGCCCGCTTCAGGACCAAAATGGAATACGGTATCAAAGGAGGATTGAAATAGAGGATGATGGTCGACTACGATAAAACTTTGCCCTTGATTGACTTTTGCCTTGAGCAGGTTGATGACTCGAAGCACATTTGTATCGTCTAGACCCAACGATGGTTCATCCAATATATACAGACAATTTCCGAGGTCTTGAGTGATAACAGAACAAATTCTGGCTCGAGAACGCTCCCCAGTACTGAGGGAATTCAATTTTTGGTACAGTGGATTCTTCAATCCGATTTCTCGAACAATATTGAGGGTCTTCTTGAGTTCATCAATCTCTCCACCGACATACTGTTGATTATCGATCCATTGCAGTAGATTTTCTGCAGAATGCATCATGATGTCTCGAAAAGACACACCATTAATTTGAAGCATCGTCGAGTACATCCCAAGGCCCGTTGATTGACAACTTTGGCAGGAGGCGTCTGGGGAAACGGTACCGCCCAGCCCTCCACATTGTGTGCAGCATCCCAAGGCATTTTTGTTTTGTAGATGTTGCCACGTAGATTTAGAATATCTTGTTCCGTCGGGGGATATAGGGTTTGTAGAAAAAGTGATCTCTGTTGTAGCCTCAGACTTCGATGAAACAACTGCTTGAACTTGTTGATATCGTGAGGACAAACCTCGTTTTAGTCCTTCTTTAAGTCGATTGCTGTTGGTGTCTCGGAGCTTCAATCGATCCAAGACAACCCCCAACTTCTTTGGGGGGATGTTTGGAGCGTCTTCTATCAACATGAACTCCGAGTTGTACTGAATCCTTGTGTGTCCATTTCTACTCAATTCGGAAAGTATCAGAGTGTAATTATCTGGAGTGCAATCGACTTTTGACACTATGTGACACGCAGCTCCTTCGTGATGGTGAAGGAGCTGCGTCGCGGCTTCTTGAGGAGAGTGAGTGGTCATAGAATGATTTGTTTTCGGGCAGTGCAAGTGACCCTGCTGAAGAAACAAATGCTCGAGCAACACTTGGATACCCAGCAGGTCTGCCAAGGTAGCATGTTTATTGAATCGTTCGCCCAGATCTTGACGCATGCCAAATGTTGGTGGGAGACCTTCTATTGATTCAACAGCAGGTCGAGGAAGCCTTCTCTCATCAAGTCGAATTGAAGAACGGAGTGCCTCGACACATCGCCGTTGACCCTCGGAAAGAATCGTGTCGATGGCCAGTGAAGATTTACCTGATCCCGATGGTCCACAAAATACAACAACCTCTTGCAGAGGGATATTAAGTCTTGGTATCTGCAAATTATTTTGACGTACATTGCACAATGTGATTTGCTGCATATTCAAATTCCAAAAAATTAAGATTGTGAACTTGTCAGAAATGGCTCATCTAGATATATTGTAGATGAACATGCTGGGCTATGGTGTAATAGGTAACACATCGGTTTTTGGCACCGTCGTTCTAGGTTCAAGTCCTGGTAGCCCAGCTTTTCAATTTTACATGTCGTTGGACTCACAATGTTATTTTGATTTTACATACGACCTCTAAGTTTTCTTAGAGGTCATTTTGATTTTTTAGTTCTGTTTGACTGTACACAAGGGGGAAGTGATGGATTCAAACAACGATAATAAAATCTGTTTGTTGCATGGTAATGCCAGCCAAGATTTGGCGATGAACATTGCTCGTTACTGGGGTGGGATCGGTAAAGATTCTTCTGATGACAATATGCTGACGGCAAAAAAAGTTGCATTGGTGAACGCTGAGGTGAAAACGTTTAAAGATGGTGAGGTCAGCGTCCTAATCAAGGAGAATGTACGAGGTCAAGATGTATTTATCATTCAGTCCTTTTACACTGGGTATCAGCAGTTGTCAGACGGTTCTGGGAAATTTATTCCAAAACGGTCGGTCAATGATCATTTAATGGAGTTACTGTTGATGGTAGATGCCTGTAAAAGAGCTTCTGCCGGTTCAATTACGGCCGTCATTCCATATTTTGGATATGCGCGCCAGGATAGAAAGTTGAAACGCGCTCCGATATCCGCTCGTTTGGTTGCCGACATGTTGACTGTTTCTGGAGTCTCTAGAGTATTGACGATGGACTTGCATGCTGGACAGCTTCAAGGGTTCTTCAATGTGCCTGTAGACAATCTCTATGGTGCTGTCGTTGCGGCAAAGTACATTAGTGAGACTTTAACAGAAGAAGAGAAGAGGAATCTGGTGGTGGTTTCACCAGATGTGGGCGGCGCGCAGCGCGCCAGAAAGTTTCTAGAAACTTTAAAGGATTTGGTACCAGATATTCAGCTGGCTATTATTGATAAGGTTCGAGAGAAAGCCAACGAAAGCGAAGTGATGAATGTTATTGGCAAGGTGAAAGGTAAGACAGTTATCATCGTGGATGATTTGGTCGATACATCTGGGACTCTTTGTAAAGGTGCAGATGCATTGCGCGCGAAAGGCGCAGCAGACATCTATGCGTTTTGTACCCATCCTGTAATGTCAGACAAGCTGGTTGAAAAGAAAAATGATGAAGACAAATCGAACTATCAAGGATTGTCAACCGTTGTCGAGAAACTGAGAAAGTCTGCGATTAAAACTCTATTTGTGTCTGACACGATTCCACTTCGAAACGATCAGCGCAACTGTGAAAAGATTCAAGTAGTCAGTCAAGATCACATGTTTGCAATGGCCATCGATTGTATCTTTCACAAGCGTTCAATCTCTCAAGTGTTTAATGAGGCTCGAAGTTCAAATCTTTGACCCTACAGCTGTATTTTTGAGCCTTTTTCTCTCGGTTCATTCAATGTGAGGTTCGATTAGATCGATTGTCACATTGACATATAATCTAAGAAATGTTAGATTCGCCATGGTTTAGTTTCATCTGTCGATTCTTTCTCATGTGAAGAGTCCAAAGTCCATGGCAGAGAGTTGTGTTCTAAGCCGAACATCGAGTTGCTAATGGACGGCACAAACAGTTTCTATCCATAAATATACAATAGAATGGAGTGCTTATGTCTACAATCGAGATGTCAGTCGCTGTCCGCGAACAGACAGGAAAAGGGATTGCTCGAAAACTTCGCCGATCAGGTGTGGTTCCGGCTGTAATCTATCGCGGTGGTAATACACCAACTATGATCTCTATCGATCCAAATGCTCTTACACTGGCATTTGACCGTTCAGGAAACCCAAATAATTTGGTTGCTTTGGACGTAGATGGTTCAACTTTCACCTGTTTGGTACGTGAAGTTCAGCGTCATCCAGTATCTGGTTTGATCCGTCACGTTGACTTTTATGAAGTCAAAGAAGATGAATACCTCACGGTTACTGTTCCTGTTCAAACAGTCGGGAAAGCAGTCGGTGTTGCAATGGGTGGTTCATTGCGTTTGGTTCGCCGAGAACTGAATGTACGATGCTTGCCAGCAAATATACCCGCTATTATTGAAGCCGATGTAACTTCTTTGGATATCGGCAACTTCTTGAAGGTCAACCAAATTGCCAATCCTGAGGGCGTTGAGATTTTGTTTGACGAGAAGGGAGTGTTCAATATTGCAACTGTCATCAAGCGTCGTGGTACCTAATTTATTATGTTCTTGGTTGTTGGCTTAGGAAACCCAGGGTTGAAATACCTCAACACTCGTCACAATATCGGTTTTGATGTTGTGAATGAATTGGCTGGGCGCAATTGCGTAGACTTACCTTCAAAAAAGAAGTCGAATTCCTTGGTCAGTGATGTTCGCATTGGTGATGAAAATTGCATTCTCTCTCTTCCTCAACAGTTCATGAATCGTTCTGGTCAACCGGTTGCTTCATTGATGGGCTATTACAAGATTCCTTCTAAGAAGGTGATTGTTGTTCACGATGAACTCGACATTCCGTTTGGGGATGTTCGACTCAAGCAGCAGGGTGGCCACGGCGGACACAGTGGTTTGCGAGACATCATTCAGCACATTGGTAAGGATTTTACTCGAGTGCGAGTTGGTGTAGGAAGACCACCCAAGGGTTGGGATACTGCCAACTATGTGTTGGGTCGATGGACCAAAGTGGAAATGGATGGACTGACAGATATGAAGATCGACGCTTGCAATGCGATTGAATCAGTACTGAAGGTCGGTGTCTTAGATGCCATGCAGACTGTCAATGCGAAAAACTGAAACACCTTATTATAATTTAACTTAAAAATGCATCTTCGGATGTGGGAGAAAAAATGGATCCTTTAGTATATGGAGTTCCAGCGGCTGGTGTGGTTGCCTTGATTTTCGCATTTATGAAATCAGGCAGCGTATCAAAAGCAGATGCTGGTACTGATGAAATGAAAATAATTGCAGGTCGCATTGCTGATGGTGCACGTGCATTCTTGGTTGCTGAATACAAAGTGTTGGCAATCTTTGTTGCTGTAGTGGCAGTGTTACTTGGAATCGCCAACTCTGGTGGTACTGAACAATCTCCAATCATCGCTATAGCATTTGTATTGGGTGCAGTATTTTCAGCAGCCGCAGGTTGGTTTGGGATGATGGTTGCGACCAAAGCAAACGTTCGTACCACTGCAGCCGCTCGTACTTCAATGCCGCAAGCACTAAAGGTTGCATTCGATGGTGGAACCGTGATGGGGATGACCGTTGTTGGTCTGGCCTTGATTGGTGTCTCTGGTCTCTTTATTGTATTCTCTGGAATGGGATGGGAAACTCAAAAGATCCTTAACGTGATCGCTGGTTTCTCAATGGGTGCTTCTTCAATTGCATTGTTCGCTCGTGTTGGTGGTGGGATTTACACCAAAGCGGCAGACGTTGGTGCTGACCTTGTAGGAAAAGTAGAAGCCGGTCTTCCGGAAGACTCACCATACAACCCTGC
>CAJWHX010000173.1 GCA_913040875.1 uncultured Pseudomonadota bacterium
CCTACACAAGCAAGATATATCGCGATGGTTCGATAAAACAGACCCATTGTCTTGTGGAACATATTGTGTCCTCCATTTGGGAATCGATACAAACTTAGAAACCCTCTATCGAAAGGTCCCCTCGGTAATTGAAACGAGCCCCATATATAATTGAGACGTTATCATTCAATATATCTGATAAACCTATACTGTCTGACTGAACAAATCCATCTCATTCAGTCTGCTGTACCCATCACTCGAATGGCATGCAATCCACCGTGGGGCAACAGCATGATGCAGATGTGAGTCGCGTTAAAGTCAAGGTTGGATTGGGTGTGCATCGCGTCTTGATTCAAGGCAAATGTTGTTTCCAAAGTCCACAGTGCATTCGACTTGGGTACAATCGTGTAAGTCGGAACGGTCGTACGGACTCGATGTTGTTCGGCAAAGAATGATTTCAAATCATCGGTGGTGAACTGACCTCCTTCACTTGAGGTCACATGCCATAGTGGGCAATCTTCTTTTGTCAGCGTGTGATTCTCCGGAAGAGTCGCACTGAAGACCCACGCCGAACGAAGATAGTTGTTCACGTGCCTATAGGTATCAATGACGAGTTCCTTCACAGTGCCCTTTGTGATGGGAAAGACGGCTTGCAACCCCATTGCACTTCTGGATGTTTCCCAGCCCAGCATGTGATTGGTGGAGCGATCTGCTTGGTCACTGAGGGCAAAGTCCGGACCGCCGAAGAAGTCATCTTCTTTGAATACCACCTTGCTGTTCTTCGAGAGCCAAGTCAGTTCTTCTCGTTGCGTTTCTGCTTTAGGGCCATAAGCCCAAATTCGAGTGATGCCACCAGCCTTAAAATGGCACTGAATGCGTGTGACTGGAAAGTCAATGTCCCCAAACCAATGTTCTGCGTCCGGTTGTAAATGCGGTATCGGAACAATACGCTTTTCACCCAGCACATCATCGATCAGTGTGATCATCAGATCACTTCCCGGATTACCAGCAAAAAATCGCGTACTGAGGCACAAGGTTTGCAGGACAGTACGGCGCTCCAACGCCACCATGAAATGCTCACGGTGGTTCGGATCAAAATGATGCACACAGTCTTTGGGATTGGTGGGGTTTTGAACCACGCTGTGACCGCCCATTCGATAGGGTTCTACCCCTTCGTAAATCTTGCCAATGTGGCTAAACGCCGCTTCGTCAAACGCAGGCTCATCTAGAGACACTACGGTGTGCGGGTCTGTGAAGGAACTCTCTGAGTATGACAACAGTGACAGTCGAACCTTGTTTGGTAAATCGTGTGGTTTGTTCGCAAGTACACGTACAGCGAATGATGATTGTTCAGTCATGGATACCCCCTACCCTATTTAGCAATAATGTGGAGTTGTGAAACCAATACACATGGTGGATCTGTGTATCTCAAACATCATCATTTTGGCAACGCTTAAAGAATGAACAACATCCCATTGACGTCTAAAAATTGCGCCGTATAGAATGAAAGCAATTTATAGATCTATAAGTTATGTAAAGTTTTATAAAAAACAATCTCACACTATACATTCAAAATTATGAGATACTATGGGTTGAAAAATCAGTTCAACGTAGGTGCTCATTCATGAATAGAAACATCATCCCCTCCCTACTTTTGATGATATTGATTGGATGTGATTCGAATCAAAAGAAGGACAGTCCACCCTCTCAACAGGACACCTCACCAGCTCAAGATACCGAGTCCTCTGATGATGCTTCTGACACAGGAAATACGGATATAGATACAGACACTGAGGACACTCAAGAACCAGATCCAGAGCCAGAACCTCATGCAGAACTTTTTGATGCGGTTCAAGAAGGTACCTTTAAATACTTTTGGGACTTTGCTCACCCAGACAGCGGAACCATTCGAGAAGGCTACACCCATTGGTGGGATTTATCAGCCGCCGGTGGGACTGGTATGGGATTTATGGCAATCGTTATCGGTGCCGAACGAGGATTTGTTTCTCGTGAAGAAGCCTCTCAACGAACCCTGCAAATGGTCACATTTTTGGAAGAGTCCGTGCCTCGCTTTCACGGTGCCTGGCCCCATTGGTTCAATGGCAGTACTGGAGAAGTCGTACCATTTAGTGAATACGATGATGGAGCAGACTTGGTTGAAACCGCAATTTTGCTACAAGGGTTGTTGGTCAGCAGACAGTACTTCGACCAAGACTCCGCTGAGGAAATCGAAATCCGAACACGGGTCAATCGACTGTGGGAGTCAGTTGAGTGGGATTGGTTTTTAAATGGTGGCAATACTCTGTATTGGCATTGGTCTCCCAATCATCAATGGGCGGTCAACTTGCCTATTCAAGGCTATAACGAGGCTTTGATCACCTACATCTTGGCCATCGCATCCCCTACCAACCCTATTCCTCCAAGTACGTACAATGATGGTTGGGCAGCATGGGGGTATGCCAACGGAACGTTACAGTATGGGCACAGACAATGGGTCGGTAATGCGATGCACACCCCATTATTTCTGACTCACTACACATTTATGACTCTAGACCCTCGAAATCTACGGGACAACTTCTGCAACTACTATGACAACAGTCGCAACATCGCCCTGATTCATCACGATTATGCACTCGAAAATCCAAATGGTTTTCAAGGCTATGGACCCAATGCTTGGGGACTGACAGCCGGTGTCAATCCTTGGGGATACAATGCCCACAGTCCCATGAATGACAATGGTACGATAAACCCTACCGCTGCTATCGGTTCGATTCCATTTACACCCGATAAATCAATCACAGCATTGCAATATTTTTATGGGGAATTGGGGGACTCACTCTGGGGTGAATATGGCTTTGTCGATGCCTTCAATTTGACTGAAGACCCTGATTGGTACTCCGATACTTGGTTGGCGATTGATCAAGGTCCCATATTGGTCATGATTGAAAATTACAGAACTGGTTTGATCTGGGATTTGTTTATGAGCAGCCCAGAGATTCAAGCTGGTTTGGAACAAATGGAATGGTCTAGAGAGGAAGATGCAGGTTTAAACGTTTCGTACTTCGAAGGGGAATGGGACATACTGCCTGATTTTGCAACCCTCACTCCAGTATTTCAGGATGTCGTCAGCGTACCAACTCACGCAATTCGAAATCGAGATGATCACTATGGACTACAGTTTACTGGTACCATCCAGATTGTTGAGAGTGGAGACTACACCTTCTATTTGAGTTCAGATGATGGTAGTCGATTGGTCTTGGACGGACAGGAACTGATTACCAATGATGGTCTTCACGGTGTCGTCGAAATCACAGCAAATGTGACACTTTCTACGGGAGAGTATCCGATACAAATCGACTACTTCGAAGCCATCGGAGGACAGTACTTGTCTCTAGAGTACGAGGGTCCCAATATAGAGAGACAGACGGTACCTGTCAGTCGATTTTCACGGTGAGACAGACGTGCCTGCACCTCGGAGCACAACGAAGTCAAGACCACATCTACTATGACCAATCACGCCAATTATCCGAGACTGTTCGATTAGCCACCATAGTTGAACCAAATGTCGCTTTGCAGCTCGCCGATCAACTCAATGGTCGCATAATTTCCGTTTTCAGAGACAAACCAAAAGTTCTCGACGGACAATCTGACAAAGGGAGCGCAATCTTCACAATCTAGAAATTCTGGACCATAACTAAATACAGCCACATCGTTTGCAGACAGGCCGGCGGGAACCTCTGAAGGATCGATTGGAGTGAAGACATCCGCTATTTCTTCATCCTCAAAGGCATCCGTACAATAATTGACGCCTACATTTGTGCCAACGTGCAGTTCAACAGACAGGTTTTCATTGTTGAACCCATTCTCCCAGTATCCACCTCCAGGTACATCGTAGCCATCAACTTCATGAAGCACCAGAGCCTGTGTATAATCATCATTGTGGGCGATCATAAAGAGATCTCCGAGGCTAGTATCTGTGGCACAGGAATACATGTTGTTCATTTCATCGATGACGGTGACCTCTGTCATTTGTGACTCAATGTTGTCTGTATTCAGGGCGTAGTCACTGATGGTGCAGACAGATCCGCAGACAGTATCTTCATAGGCTTCGACCAAAGACGGCAACACCTCGGTATTGTTGATTTCAAATACGACATTCTCTAGCATCCAGCTATGCGCAGCATAGAGATGTACGCCATTCTGATCCGCCCTCAGTTCCACCTCACTCATCGTAGAATACGCTTCGGTCACTTCGCCATTGAACACAGTCTCCAGAGTCTCTGTTTCTCCACCCATATTTTGAAACGATACGCGTAGAGAATAGCCTTCTAATGATTTGGAAAATGTATAGAGATACTGTTCACTGCAAATGGCATCGCACATTGGCTCACCTGGTGACTGTATTTTTTCGACGATAGAGCAACCTAAAAGAGAAATAAAGAAAAGCATGAGACACCTTGAGTATGTTGTTGATTCTATTCGATTAATGACAATGCAAAGTTTATACCAAATACAGTACTGTTACTGTGTCTCGATGGTAATGTCTCGACAACACAAACAATTCTCTAGAGACTACCCTATAATGCTAATAAACAATCTATACCATCGAAGAAATATCTGGAGTGTTAATGTCTATTCGATTTCGTAATTTTCTTATTCCTCTTGTGTTTTGTACTAATATTGGCTGTACAACACCCAAAGATACAGCCTCAGTTCGTGGATTTGATTTAGAGGAATCCATCTCGTTGGATGTTCAAAATTTAGATTCAGAGCGTTCGGTGATGGTCTTGGAGTGGTCTTTCGATTTCTCTACAGATCTGATGATATCAAAAACTATGAGCCTAGACTTCTCTGGATCTTCAGTTCTGAGTAACGGTACTCTTCTCGTATATGGCGCGGAAACACCTTGGACAGACAACCTCCCCACATCCGATGATCCTATGTTCACGGAGCCCATCAATATAGGCGAAGATGTATCTATCGATCTAAGAAACTTTGACTACGAGCAAACGTCCATCTATACAGCCTATGAAATAACAAATGGCGCTACTATATCTGGAGAGGCTACTGCTACACTCAATGTTACTCATAACACTGGTGATCCAGAAGAATTTGGAGAATTGGCATTCACAATTGACGTACTGTAATAATCCACCACTCCCATCCTTGAACCAATCTTCTAGACACACGGTGGATACACATGTCTTCTGTATTGATACTTTATTTATCGATGTTACAAACTGAGGCGGTGACACCTCGACTGGATTTCTCTCAGCGCTACTTTGCCATCGGCAATGGCAATTGGTATCGTGGTGAAGACAATTCGACCGCCAACCTTGCATGGGGAGAATCTTATGTGATGGCGGGTTTGGCTTCGATGGCTCGTGCTACCAGAAGTCCCTTTTGGCTGGATCAATTGGCATGGCATGTCGATGCAGTACTGGCATCGCGCGATAATCAACTGGGCGTTAGTGACTATCGTGGAGTTAGTGGCGATTGCTGGCAGAACCTCAGCTATCAGCCCGCCAGTGAACCCTATTGCTATGTTGCCCACTCAGGGATGCTGACCTACCCCATGGCAGAGTATGTCCGACTGGTTCAAGAATGGGGATATGAAAATGAACTTGCCTATGATGACATTCGATTTGGAGACAAGTCTCAATCCTATCTAGAAGCAGTTCAAGAAGTGGTTTCCTCACATAACGATCAGTGGGATGATGCTGGCTTTTACAGGGCAAGAACAGATGCCAACTTTCTTTCTTATGCTGGTTCTGACTTGCCATTCAATATGTCCAACGCAATGGGAAGAACCTTACTCAATTTATATCGGATTACCAATGATACAGAATATCTAGATAAAGTCACAGCGCTTGCCAACAACTTTCGATCGCAAATAACAGACGGACAATGGAACTACTGGGGCAACGCCTACACATTCCCCGGCGAAGACATTAGTCACGCCGCCATCAATGTAGATTTTGCTGCATTGTGTGCCGAGCAAGGAATTGTGTTCACCGATGCTGACATGAAAGAGATTGCCAACACCTTCATGACAAACGTCTATTTAAATGATTCAACCTTCTCCGATTGGGTCGGCGGAGGCAGTACCAACAACCCCAGTTATATACCACAGCTCGGTCGATGGGTTCGATTGAGCTCATGGCGTACAGGTCTATATACAGCCGTCCGAAACCTATTTGATGAATCCAACTTTGGCAGTGCCTCAGCTCTAGCTGGATATGGATTGCTGGCGGAGTTTGAGCCTCCCCACTGCGAACACTTTTTTTACTCAGTGGACTGGAACGATCCAAACCCAAATAGCAATATGGATTATCGAAATGCCACAGCATATGGAGCCAACATTCTCACAACGCCTATCGATCTACAAAGTGGCTGTATCGTTCCACTAGATCTTCAGTTGGGACAACCCATTCGGTTTCAACAATGGGATGGCAATGACTACCATCGAATCGCTGAATGGACTGCGGGCAACAAGCAACGATTCGCACCCTATGAACCCGAATGGCCATACATTTACTGGTCAGATGGTGTGCTGTTTCAATTTCACGATGACAATTACACTGGAGAATCGATTGCGGTCAAAGAGGCGACAGGGTTCGAACCACCCACATTGACCTCCAATCCACCACTATCTGGAGATATTGACACACCTCTTACCTATCTCGTACAAGCTGAAGGAATCACGCCATTTTGGTGGTCACTATTCGAGTTCCCTACTGGCGCACGAATCAATCATGAAACGGGAGAACTGCTGTGGAAACCTTCCGAAACGGGAGAGTATACATTTACCATTGTGGTCGAAAATGATCACGGCAGTGCTGAGCAACAGTTTGTCTATGAAGTCACAGTAGAAGATTCACCAGAAGATACAGGGGCTTCGAACCCTACTGATACAGGTAACATAGAATACACCAATGATACTGCTGAGTCTTCCGACTCAGATGACAGTGAACTTGATGATTCAACGGTTGATGAAGTCGATAAGCGAGGGTGTAGTCATCCTACTCAGCACACAAGTTACCTCATGATACTGATTCTTTTGCTGGTACGGAGACGACCATAACGGAGTCTAAACAAAGAACTGTGG
>CAJWHX010000174.1 GCA_913040875.1 uncultured Pseudomonadota bacterium
CCTTCTAGGGTGACATTATCTCGGTGTTCGATGAGTTCGGTCCACTCTGTGCGCTCGGTGTTTCCATCGGTAGGAACTTCCATTAGCTTGCGATTAACGGCGCGCTCATCGTGCTTTCCGTCTGCATCATTGGAGTCGTTGGTGAGGACCAACCAACGGTCCCCTTGGTGTTCGATGCTGTATTCATGACCGAGGTGGCGTTCAGCGAACAATGTGAACTCACCAGTCGGTGTATTTGCATCTAGGACTCGCATTTCTGTTGTGAGACTACTGAAGCTGCCAATGACCAGATATCCGTCTGAACGGGTTCGCCAAATGTAGGAACGGAACTTGTCGTCTTCTTCAGTCCATACCACAGCGTCTTCACCTTCTTGACCTAGTGTGTGTCGAGCGATTTGGTAGGGTCGTAAGGCGTCATCTTTTCGAGTGTAAAACACGGTGGTATTGTCATTGGCCCAAGCAACATTTGGCGTGATGTCCGTAATCACATCAGGCAAGTGCTCACCCGTCCGTAGATCGATGAATCGAAGATCGTAAATCTCTCGACCGGTGATGTCTAGACTGTAGGCCAAAATATTGTGGTCGGGAGACACAGAAAAGGTCCCTAGTCCAATGTATTCATGGTCCAGCTGATTGAGATCGAGCAGGACTTGTTCTTCCGCATCCATCGATTCGAGTTTTCGCACACGGATGGGATAGTCGAGTCCATCTTCTGTACGACTGTAGTACCAATAGGGGCCATCTTTGACCGGTACAGACAGGTCTGTTTCTAGTATGCGAGCAACCATCTCATCGTACAGTGTCGTTCGGAATGCCTCGAGGTGTTTGGTCTGTTCAGCTACGTATGTGTTTTCCGCTTCGAGATAATCGATGACTTTGGGGTTTTCTCTGTCTCGAAGCCAGTAGTACGGATCGGATCGTTCGACACCGTGTTCAGTATGTGTGTGTGGTTGTTGTTCAGCAAGTGGCGGAGATTGCATGGTGTTGACTCCAACGTTTGGGCCTGCACTTTTGGGTGCACAGGCGGTGAAAGCAAAAATAAGTGTAAACCAGTTAGACATTCTGACCTCTGATAAAGCGGTTTAAATTAGTCTATAAATCGAGTTGCGTGTCTATAACACGAACGGCAAATGGGAACCGTATTTTGTTGTGCGTGACTGTGCACAATTAACTCTGAAGATGTAACTTTGCCAGTGTTTGTCTGATGAGTGTTCATGGACTGTTGGATTTCAGATTGTAAGATGATGGTGTGTTAGTCCCTTTGATCAATCAGGGTAAGGGTATTCAACGTGGGAAAAGTGTTTCTATTTTGCCCAAGTGACAATTTATATTTGTCTTTACAGTCTCAACATTCTGTCGTAAAAATTAGCATAATCATTCGGAGTATTGAAATGACAAGATTGAATTACACATTTTTACAATCACGATATTCAGAAGGCAAACTTCTTAAATCAGTTTTGACCACATCACAAAGCACTTGTGTAGCCGATGCAATCAGGAACGGGCAAAAGATAACTAAGGTGATATCCCTTTTGGCTCTTACATTTTTATTCACTGCTTGTAAGGTAGACAAGGACCTAGACATTACATACGCCGAAGGACTTAGTCATGATACAACGAGTACGTCTCCGTTCGCAGTGCCACTAGAGTTAGACATGTACTATCCCACTGATGAGTCTACCAATAGACCAGTTCTGATGTTTATTCACGGTGGGGGATTTAAAGGTGGGACAAAAAGCAAGCCAGAGATTGAAGATGTAGCGAAATATTATGCTTCAAGAGGATGGGTGTTTGCTTCTATTGATTATCGTACCACCGAGGAATTATGCAATTCGGATAAATTCCCAGAATGTGTAGCCAAGTTGAGGGAAATGAGCAAAGAAGAAAAGATTGCATATTACAAAGGGATTGCGCCAGAAGAATGGCTTGACGCTGCCATTTGTTCAGAAGACGAGAATCCTGAACTGGAGACATCTAATTGTGCAGAGACTATTTTTCAGCTTCAGCAAAATATTGCGATGTATACAGCACAACGAGATGCAAAAGCCGCACTTCGATGGATTGTGGCAAATGCAGGTACATATGACATAGATACAGACTACATCACAGTTGGTGGAGCTTCAGCAGGAGCCAGTACGGCACTTACTTTGGGGGTTTTAGATCAGGAACACTTTAGAGACGAGATTTCGTTGAATGACGATCCAACACTTTCAACGACAAATCTTGACGAGACTTATGAGATCCAAAGTATGGTCTACTTCTGGGGAACAACAATAATACCGATTTTCTTTGAGGGGATATATGGTGTGGAACCGTATGATGCCAACGATCCAGAGATATTTATTGCCCATGGAAATGCGGATACAGTTACACCGTATGACGAATCAGTCGAGTTGCAAAATACCTATGAATCTTTGGGCGTATACAGTGAATTCGTTACACTGGAAGGTAAAGGTCATGGTGCTTGGGAGGCAAAAGTAGATGGCAAAAGCTTATCTGAATTGTCGTTTGAATTTCTTGTTGAGAGACAAGGACTGGATCTCGAATAAAATCAAAAGACAAATGCCATATGCAAAAGGCATGTTACCAACTCAGAGATGACACGTCATTGTTGCCTGATTTTATCTCCGTATGAAGGTGGTTGCTCGAAGGTAAGGTGATGGATATTGTGATGGTAATTGGAAGTATCGACTGTTATTCACCTTCTAGAGAGACCCATAGGTTTACACCTGGTGCCAATGCCCAAGTTTCCGTCCGTAGTCCGTAATACATTAGGACGTTTGGTGTCAGTGTCACTCGGTCATTTACAAACCACGAGAGTCCAGAACCTGCCCCGAGGAAAAACTCCGCATTGGACCAGTCATCGAGAAGTTGGTCGTGCATCCCAGCGAGGATAATATCGAAACCCAATTTGTCGTTTAGGGGACGGTCGGCGTACAGCATTGACATGATGCCCCAGTATTCACCATCGGCTGCCCATTCAGCACCCAGACTTGGAGAGAGAGCCCATCCTCCCTTTTCAACTGTCACAGACATAGACACTCCCGGATAAAATGCCATGTGGTCAACGCTACCATCGCTGATAGTCGCAAACTCCATTCCCCATACGTTCAACCCAAGGTTTTCGGCGTGGGATGATTTGGGAGTCAGTAGGCATCCTAGGATTGTTACTATGATTGGTGCGAAGGATTTGCGTTTGGTTACCAGTGTTTCCATGAATAGTCCTAATTTTTTTGTATTGTATTTTATCCAAGTATTGGCACTTTGAAAAGTCTTTGATGGAATACATTTCGTGAAAGATCCATCTCAGAGTTGTCTATTTGATCAAATACTAGATTCAACACCATTTTCAGACTCTGTGGATAGACTGGATATAATCCTCAGCAATCTTAAAGAGTGTACACTACCCATTTGCATGGCTTCAGTGGCTATTCCCTCGACTCAGGGAATCAACCCCTAAATGACCCGGTAGAGGATTGAACTACTAGACGCAGACTGAACAGATTCCAGCTATGAAATATTTGAATTGTCGGCTATCATAGCTATGATGGAATAGAGCGAGGAGAAGCCGTGTTCAGAGAAACAATGCTGTTACTGATTGTATTTATACTGTTTCTCCCAGCCCAGGCTGCTGCTGAGATTCAATGGCTAGCCGTCCTGGAGTTCTCGGGAGTTTCCGTTGACTCGGATATCCTCCACAAGCTGAGCGACCAGTCTCGGATCGCTTCCTCGAACACACTTCCCGCCGACGAGTACCACGTCATGACCCGTGAGAGCATGCTGGAGATCCTCAAGGACATGGGCAAGGACAGTTCCTGCTTCTCGGGAAAATGCGAGATTGAAACGGCTAGAAATATCGGTGCAGATTACGTAGTCACGGGTGACCTCCTGAAGATTGACGACACCTATTTACTCACCTTGAAACTCCACAACTCCGACACAGGACAGTTGCTGGTGGGCAAGGAAGTGCAGAGCGCCTCCCTTCTAGAATTGATTAGGCTGTGCGAGATCATAAGCGAGGAGTTGATTCAAACAGGCTTCCAATTGAGTACACCCACCGCGGAAATAACATACCTCGGAGAGGTCGTGGGAAGAACTCCCAATTGTCCGTGGGGGGATACCGTCAACTATGTCTATGCCAACCAGAACACCGTCACTGTCAACGGACACAACTACACAGTCAGAACCGCCCAGCAACAGGTCGATTTTATAGAGATTATGAATCAATGCGGAAAGGACAGTGCAGTCGCTCACTTCCAGCGCTGGCGTAACAGGCGGAAGTCCACCATCATCTGGACTGCAAGTGGTGTGGGCACTTTTCACGTGGCTCCCTGGGTGGGGATTGCCACCTACAATTCTCGTTCTGCTATGGTGACGGAGCTCTACAAGCCCTAACTGAGCGTTTCGAGATAAGTAGAACTCGAAATATTACGAGTGAAAAGGAAATAGTAGACTAAATTTCATGTTGAAGATACTGTTTGTCTTAGCAAAGGATTCTTTCAAAAATTAATTCGGTGTGTGTACTGTCTTTTAAAGATGGATATAAAATGCGGTACTATTCCTATTCTTAACCGCCCGTCGTTTTTAGGAGCCATTGTAGTCGATATGAGTAAGGAAGAAGAGCCATCCACAGCTTCAAATCAAGAGAATCCCTCAAACACACTCAAAACATTCCAAAGCAGTGTCACCAATAAGGACGACCATTTCGTAGAGCTGGGAATGGTGGGGTGTAGTTCTATATTCATGTGGTTGGGCACTGTCTTGTTGCTCAATATCTTCTTCGGATGGTTGGGGTTCTTTTCAGCCATCTCATATGCCGGGGTCTATCTGTTATCGGGCATCTTTGTTGGTTTCATGACCTGCTTAATTCTGTACTACGGTTCCAAGAGTTGGTTCGTAGGTACCCTAGGCTATGTTCTTCCGCTTATTGGATTGACCTGGGTATTATTTCCCGAGGTAGACCCAAGCATCAATATGGCAATACATGCGGTGTTGTCGATTCTGATGTTAATCTTCTCCAAAAATGAAATCAACAAAACAGAACGAGAATATTACGAACTTCGCGTCTCCTATGATTTGCATCTCCTCCTCAAAAACTATGATCTAGCAACACTCGATAGCGATTTATGCACCATCCTTGATACAGCAGTGCAGGATCGTATGGATATCCACGCAAAGATATGTCTCAGTAATGATCGGGATGGTCTAATCGAAGGAGTAGGGGTTTTGGAAGATGTTGATGATGCTCTATGCATCCTCCTCAAACAGGCCAAAATCATTATGCAGTTTAGGGAAGGAGTCAGCAGGGCAGAAAAGAAGGATTCGGGCGCCTCATCAGACGATCAGCACAGCAAGCTGAATGAACAAATGCATCAATTTACTCAAAAGAAAACTGTTTTACATGAACTGACCCTTCATGTTTTAGGGATAGATAACGAATAGATTGCTATGGGTATCGAAGCCCTTCAGAAAAAGAGAAGAGGTCGCCTTGGTAGAGAAAACGCGCAAAGAGTTACGCTAAAATGTACAAAAGTATTTTCTTTCTGATTTGGTGGTTTTAGATTTGGTGTGTGAGAAGGATATCGTTTAAATTGGGTTGGATGGATACTGTTGGAGTTACTTTAATGAACTGGAAAATGATTATACACTACTCCAAGGATGGAGGAATAAGGTGTTCACACTTCCCATCCATAAGAATAAATCTATGAAAATTTATGAGATATGAATCGTTTGAAGAAAAATAAATTCGCTCATATCCTACATTCAACGCCAGTTACACACCTCTCGAAGAGGCCGAAGGTAATCCACAACAACCTAAAGGATGAACAGGTAACAGTTACATTGCTTAGATATATTCTTTAATAATCTGAAAAATCCGAACTTGCTAAGTTGATTTGTATGATAAAGAGGTGACTAATGAAATTTAAGGATGAGTTCTCATTAAATGTGGAAGCACAAACTCCGCTGATACAGATTGTGAGTCATGAAACTTTACGCATTCAGGCATTGTGCCAGCGTGTCGCTAATGATTTGACAAGAGCCTTTTATTGTTGGGATTGTGTACATGGTTTAAGACTGGCTAAATCTGACGGGTGGGAATTGCAGGGCGATACCGAACAACCACATGAAGTATTGGATTGGATTCAAGAAACAGCTGATGAACATCAGCAAGGGATGTTGCTTTTGCTTGAAGATTTTCATCCCTATATCGATGCTGGCAATGTGATGGCTATAGCTCGCCTGCGAGCGTTTGCAGTGTCGGTTACCAAAGGAGAAATTCGAAATGTTACACTTGTTCTTTCTCAACCGAGCATGTTTGTGCCTCAAGAATTAGAAAAGGAAACAGTGGTGATGGAACTTCCTTTTCCAGATGTGCATGAATTAATGACAATCGCTAAGCAGGTGAAACAACGATATGGCTTGTCTGAACGAGATTTTCAACCCACATCCAGTGTGTTAGAGGCAGCACTGGGTTTATCAACCACAGAAGCTCAACTGGCATTTGCTCGAGCGGCTTGTAAATACAAGCGGTTAACCCCAAAAGAAATCCCGTTTGTCTTACAGTCCAAAGAACAAGTCATTCGTAAAAATGGTCAATTGGAGTACTTTCATCCCCAGTCCACAATATCTGATGTTGGTGGGCTTGAGGTGTTGAAGAACTGGCTAGAGAGACGACAGGATTCCTTTTCAGAAGAAGCACGCGATTTTGGGTTAGAAATGCCACGGGGTGTTTTGCTCTTGGGATTGCCGGGAACAGGGAAAAGTCTTGCCGCGAAGTCTATAGCCAACTTATGGCAGTTACCGCTCTTGCGATTGGATATGGGCAGGGTCTTTGGAGGGATTGTAGGACAGTCTGAAGCCAATATTCGAACTGCGCTGCAGACGGCTGAAGCCCTTTCGCCTTGTGTATTGTGGATCGATGAAATAGAAAAGGGATTGTCAGGAGTACAAAGTTCAGGGAGTACCGATGGGGGAACCACCTCACGGGTTCTAGGTAGTTTCTTGACTTGGATGCAGGAGAAGAAAAAGCCTGTTTTCGTAGTGGCAACAGCCAACGATATTAGTCAATTGCCTCCAGAGTTGTT
>CAJWHX010000175.1 GCA_913040875.1 uncultured Pseudomonadota bacterium
TGTGAAAAAAACAATTACATGCAACGTAGCATTGCAAAATACACGCACACAACATTTTCCAATTGTCGTTAACTATGCCTGTTTTGGCTGTGTCATTGCACGAGTTGTACACAGGGCAACTTCCAAAATGGATAGGTGAAGGTATCACAGGTAGATTGAGAGAAATTCTATCGCAACTGGGTCATCTTGATCCACATAAACGGATGGAGATATCCGTGGGTGATTTTGATGCTTCACCGGAATCAAAGAAGATTCCAATAGAAGTACAAAACTCGACTAAAATATCGATGTTACCAAAGGATGTGAAAGAAGTTCCTGTCTTAGAGGACCCCCCTGTGAGGGATTCTACGCCGAGAGAGCAGCCGAAGATGGAAGACGGTTCGGAAAGTACGGGATGGTTTACAAATCGGAAAATTAGTGACTATGCTCAGAAGATATCGATGGTCACTGGAATTGTAGCACTAATGATGATTCCATTTACTTTTATACCCACAATAGGGGCTTGGGTAGATATACTTTTGTTGGCTCCATTGACCCTGTTGGGAACTTCACTGGCTGTGCTCTGTCAAAGTAGACGAGGGCTGTTGTTGAATGGGTGTATATTGTTTTGGTGTCTATTTCGATTTGCAATCGGTGGTGGGTGTCTCTAATCCGATTGAGAAGCCTGTCATATACTTTGGGTTGAATAGTACTTAGTTCTTCGAGGAAATAGGGTATCCATATTGCACCTTACTATAAATGAGTACGTCAATGAGTTTATCTATAGTTGAAAGACGTTTTATTGTTGAGTAACTTTGGCATATGATACCTTAGTGGTGTGTTAAAAAGTCCAAAAAGGAGATATTGATGCTGTGGTTGATGATTTCAAGTGTGTTTGCCTATGACCCTTCTGTTGCCCAAGGGCATACGGGTATTTTGACGCCGATTACCAGTGCACCGGATCCGATTGCAACTACTGAGGCTGAGAACACCAAATTGCAAGCGGGGGAGGTGGTTCTTCGTTCTGCCGCAGATGATTCAGGTGAAGGGCGTGGAGTGGCTGTACAATACGTGAGTGCTTCAGAATCTGTTGTGTGGGACACCATTTTGAACTATCCGATGTACACCGAATGGGTCGACAATGTCGTGCAAAGTTCTGTTTACAAAACGGCTCCCGGCAAATGCGGGGATCAGAATTTATACGTTGAGCTCATCTCGAGCGTGATGTTCGTAAAGTTTGGGGTCTACACTATTAATTATCTCTGCAAAGAACAGCACTACATGCATTGGACCCTCGATTATGACCGTCAGTCGGACACCAAAGACATGGTGGGCTACTGGAGAGTCGAACAAATATCAACCAATCCATCGGTGACTCGAGTAGACTATGCGACCGAGATGCTGGTGACGGGTGTGCCAGATTTCCTTGCTAGCTACCTCACGAAAGACGCGCTTATCAACGGCACGAAGTGGGTCAAGCGTGAAGCGGAGAAGGCGGTTAAGTAAGGCTCGTAAAACATGTCGTGATCATTGATAGAGTTCTTCGCTGGTGTACAATTGATCTGCGATATCGCTGTAATCACCATCATCCAGATAGCAAAAATATATCCGCTTGGGGTATTCGCCTTCCCATTCTTGTAGGGCTTGAATAATTCCCTGATGCTGACCATTTCCATAAGGCATGGTTGCAACCGTTTCCCACCTGTTTTCTAGGCAGATCTCTAGTATTTTTTTTGTATGCGGATAGGATTCTTGTTGAGAAATATTTTCGACATGGTACCAGTTATCTTGGTTGTATCCACGCCAAGCCCACTTGCGAAATATACGGTATGTACAGAACAACCCATCGATTCTCAATAAAGAGGACAAAATACTTTCCTGCATAAAGATCGCTGTCACCGATCCGAAGCATCCTTGTTTAATGTCAATATCATGTCGCTCCACCAATAAAAAAGACAGTCTATGAGGATTGTTTTTTAACGTTTTTGGAAAGTGATTCGGGATATTTTGTCTAGATATTGAATACTGTCTAGAGCAAAAAAATGAATGTGCTTCCTCATCCACCCAGACTTTCTCAATTTGACCATTGTTCTGAGGGAACCCAGTCCAATGACTTGGAGAATATTCTGTATGGGCATGTTTTGGAAAGTGGTCGGTGTAGTATTGTAAAGGGAAGTCTGTTATTTGCAGTATCTTCCAGAAAAAATAGGAATCATTTGTACATTCATAGTTTCCACCTTCTCGGCAGCCATCTGTTTTTCCAATAAATCCATGAAGTCGAATGTTTTCTTTGATTAAGAAATTGAGGGCGATATTGTTGTCTTCAATCATAATGATTGAAAAGTACGTTTCACTCTGAAAAACAGCCCCATCTTCTCCGATATAGATAGCGGGTTCATCAAATCGTAATGACTTTCCAAATTTAGGATGTCTGAAATGTCGATATGAATCGATCAGAATGAGTCCATCAAAGCCCCATATTTTTGAGACGAGTCTGTAATCCCGACCACAAGAGGGATAGATACAGAGTCGTTTTTTCGGAGTACACAACTTGCGTATGGCATCTTTGATATTCTCAAACACAACAGGATTCCTTTCTGAGAGGGTGTGTATTTTACTCGATCAATATACTGATCTAGAGTCTATTGTAAGGAGCATCAGTGATTTATCGGAATCTTTAAGATTGCCTCGTCACAATCTTCGCATAGGCTTTCGCACCGTCACGTAAGGTGCGCTCTTGGGTCTCAAAGTCTACAGCATACAAGCCAAATCGCATGTCGTAGCCTTCTGCCCATTCAAAGTTGTCGAGGAGTGACCAATATTGGTATCCACGCACGTCGATGCCTTCTGACATCGCCTTCTTCATCGCATACAGATAACGCTCAATCCAGTCCTGCCTTCGATCATCCAAGTTGTCAGGAATGCCGTTTTCGGTGATGATGATCGGCTTTTCTAGAGAGGAGATGCGCTGAATGGCTCTGTAGAACCCTTCAGGGTAGGTGGTGTAGGGGAAGTCTGTCATGACCTGTCCCTTCCGTCCCCAGCCCTTGAAAGGAGGACCAGACGATGCCTCGATACCACGGCGGATGTTGATCAGCAGATTGGAGTAATAGTTGAGTCCAATGAAGTCTGTGGCTCCTTCAGATTCAGAGACATCGACACGCATGTTGATGAAAGGGCGCCATTTGATTTCAAAGACACCGTCTCGGATGGCACGAATCAGACTCTCGTTGTAGACCTCATCGATGAATCTGCAGATGACCCAGTGGATTGGGTTCCAGCGGCTCCATGGATCAAACTGAAAGATGTTCTTTACCAGACCGATTTGTGCCTTGTCTCCATTTGGAAGAGACTTGAGTTTCTTGTAGACCCGAGTGTGAGACTTCACCAAGTTGAGCAGTACCGTCCCGACCTTTTCGAGAGAGTTTTTGCCCGGTGGAAACACTCCGAGTCCCCAGCCCATCGTCGCAAACGGTCCGCACTCGTTGTGGGTGCACCAATACTCGACCCTGTCAGAGTAGGCGGTGAACATTGTCTCGGCGAAACGCAAAAAATGTTCGATGTTTTCTTCTTTTTCAAAAGACCCAATCTCTTCAAACCAGAGGGGGTGACTGAAGTGGTGGAGGGTGACCATCGGTTTGATACCATTTTCCAAGCAGGCATCAATCAGGTCGCTGTAATGTTGGATGGCCTCTTGATCATATTCTCCTGGCTTGGGTTCGATTCGAGACCAGGCGATGCTGAATCGATAGCTGTTGATCCCCAAGTCTTGAGCAGCGATTCGCATGTCGTCGCGGTATCGATGGAAGTGATCGCAGGCATCTCCCGCCTTCTGTCCTTTGTGGATGCGCGGATTGCCTTGATCGTCGGTTGAGTTTTCCCACATGGTCCAGTTGGAGGGTTTGTTGTGTCCTTCGACTTGAAATGCGGCAGTGGCAGATCCCCATAGAAAATCTTCAGGCCAGTCAGCGGTGTAGATGCTTTGAACATCCTCTTTGGACCAATCCCACAAGGTTTCTGGATACAGAATCGACCATCGCATCACAAATCGGAGTGTAATGAGTGTGATAATGCTAAGTAAAACGTACACAATGGTCATAGAAGACTCCTCCAACCTAGGACTTTGGACCTTGAGGGTTAAGAAAGCTTACATTGCGAAATAGACGCACCCTCTACACCAACTGGTATCAAGAAAGTCAATCCTGCGAAAGAATCTTCTTCAAGTCCAATACTGGCTGTCGTCACCAGCAAGTGGGACCCCACAAATGCACAGCTGGTCGGTTGTGAAGTTGGTAGCTCAATGATTTCTTTTACAGAACCGTCGGGTGCATATTGAACGACTCTCGAACCGCCCCATTGTGCATTCCACAGGCAACCGTTGGCATCCACTGCTGAACCATCGGGATAGTAGTCCGTACCTTTTAGCGAGACAAATATCTCACGGTCACCCAGTTCACCCGTTTCCGTGTTGAATGCCATCCGCCAGATGGTTTGCTGTGCAGAGTCCGCAAAGTACATTAGTGTGCCGTCTGGACTCCAAGCAAAGGTGTTGGATATTTTGATGCCGTCTAGATGTTTATGGAGACCTCTTTCAGGATGGTATGAATAGAGTGCTCCCGATACCTCTTCCTCTGCATCATCCATCGTACCAAACCAAAATGCACCATCCGGACCCACCTTACCATCGTTGGTTCGATTGGAGGTTGGCTCCGGTACCGTAAGGTGTTGCGTGAGTGTTCGAGTGGTCGGTTCATATAGATATAGACCATTTTCGGCGGCGACAATCAATGCGCCAGAAGTGGTAAGACCGAGTGCACTCGGTCTTACCGTTAGGTTGTGCTCCGTGTGATCTCTACCAATGACTTGGTGAATCGTGCTGGATTTGATGTCTACCCACCATAGGGTCTTGGTTTCGGCATCCCACAGTGGTGACTCTCCAAGAATGCACTTGTGTTCGAGTATTGGAGTCATGTGTTCTCCTGAGTTTGTTGCCACTGACGGCCGGCTTCGACGAGCAATGTAGCCTTTTGTCTGATTGTGTCGATCGAGTCTGTGGGTTTAAAAATACTGCTGCCGACTCCAAATCCTTCGACTGTGGTCCAAGCTGGTATCGTTGAGGCGGAGATGCCACCCACGGCGAACAGTTTTGTATGCGCCGGAAGGACAGAACGCACGGCTTTCACCAAGGGTTGTCCAGCAACGTTGGCAGGGAAGATTTTGAGGTTCGACGCGCCTGCATCGAGTGCGGCAAACATCTCAGATGGCGTGAAGACTCCTGGCATCGGCAATAAACCCAGTTCGAGAGCGGTTGTGATCAGCAGTGGATTGGTGTGCGGCATCACGGCAATCGTTCCACCAGCATCCTTAAGGGAACGTAGATTGTCAACACTGCGCAGTGTTCCAGCTCCCACAGCGCAATCTTCAGGCAGCGATTGTCGTAGAATCGCGATGCTTTCATACGGTGACGGAGAATTGATGGGAACTTCGAGTACCCTCAATCCAGACTGATAGAGTGTTTCACCGACAATTTGGGCTCTGTCTGGTGTGAGTCCGCGTAAAATGCCCACCAATGGGCATGTCTGAATGGCTGTATCAAATGGTGTCACGGTGTCTCCGATGAATGATTTGCAAACCGGTGAGGGTAGCGTCTTCGGCTGGCAACAAGAATAGTTGCATGTCCGGACGACTGTTCGACAACGCCAACTCGTAGAGTGCCATCAGTCGTTTGGATCCAACGATGGTACAGGACCGAGCCTCTTTGAGTAAGGCAGCGTTGTGAATTTCTGTTCCGATCAACAGGCCTGACAAATAGGCTCGCGGAAACTGAATTGTGTCGCTCAAAGTGTTGGCACGAACGGTAAACAATTGCTGTAAGAGGCTCATAGATGACGCACTATCTGAAACACCCAAAAGAAAATCTGAGTCACCCCATTCTTCGGTACCGGCTAAGATAGAATGTTGCTGCAAAATGGAGTAGAGTTCACCCGTCAAGAAGGTGTCGAACTGCGTCAGTCGATCTTCCGAAACCAAAACATGTTTCGAGTGGGTTCCGCACAGGATGATGCAATCGGCGCTCGGTTGCTTTGTAATTGCACCAAGCGTTTGGACTTCTTCACCACGCATCATGTTCACCGGAGAGGGTTGTTTGACACCGGGTACAATCCAAGCAGCACGATCGGTGAGATGTGAAATGTCGATCAAATGCTCACTGAGATCGGGGAGTACAAAGGGCGTCTCACAATATGGGGTTTCAATCCATCCCTTGGAAGAGCCAACCATACCCGAGAGATAGATATCTCCGTTCCAGTCTTGTGTAATGTCGTCAAACACGCGTTTAAAATCTACGGGAGAGAGACTGAGGACTCCTTGTTCGGTAGACCTCGACGACACAACTATACCGTTTTCAACAAGGTAAGCTCTTAAGCTTGTCGTGCCCCAATCGATTGCAATCATGCTCGGCCTGCGTCAATGACCAAACTTTGCGCTGTGATCATACGAGATTGTTCGGATGCTAGAAAGAGGACCAGCTTGGCAATTTCTTCTGGGTAAATCAATTCTTTTAGACATTGCGTGGCAAGGAGTTCCTTTTCATCTTCAGCAGTCATCCAGAGTGTACGCTGCTTTTCTGTCATGATCCAGCCTGGAAGTACTGCATTGACTCGAATTTTATGAGGACCAAGATCTCTTGCGAGCGCATTGGTCAATCCAATGATAGCGGCTTTTGATGCCAAATATCCAGGCATGCCACCGACTTTGAGCATGAAGGAGTTGGAAGACAGATTGATGATAGAGCCACCGTTCAATGCCTTCATACTTTCCACAACGGCTTGTGCACTGAAGAAATGGGGGCGAAGGTTGATGTTCTGACAGTTGTCCCAGTATTCTGGAGTGACTGATTCGATGGCGTGTCTATCATCGCTGGCGGCATTGTTGACCAGAATTGCGATGGGACCATTGGCTTCAATACTTTTCTCAATAACCGAACGTAATGTTTCGATGTTTCGGATGTCGCAGTACTCAAACATGACATTTGCAAATCGATTGGCTAGGGCGGTGGAAGCCTTGAGGTCGATATCTACAAAGGTG
>CAJWHX010000176.1 GCA_913040875.1 uncultured Pseudomonadota bacterium
ATGTGGTTCACATCATCAATCCTGTTGGGGGTGGTGTTGGTATTATGGGTGTTCCGACACCAGACGTACGCTCTTTTCGTGTTGCTGGTATATTTCATACTGGGATGTATGAATACGACACCAAGTGGACATACGTTCTGATTGAAGAAGCACAACAGTTTTTGAAGCTGGACAATAAGATCAACGGTATTGAAGTTCAGGTACACGATATCGACAATGCACCGGACTTGGCGCTTGCCGTACAAACAGAACTGGAGTATCCATTCTTCCTTCGTCATTGGATGGAATTGAACAGTAAGCTGTTTGCTGCTTTGAAAATGGAAAAGATTGTGATGGGATTGATTTTGTCTCTGATTGTGATGGTTGCCTCGCTCAACATCGTCGGGACCTTGATTTTGGTTGTTCTTACGCGTGGTCGAGAGATTTCGATTTTACGGGCTATGGGAGCATCGTCCAAACAGATTCTGCACGTCTTTATGCTTGAAGGCGTAATAATTGGGTTTGTTGGGACTATTGTAGGGACCCTATTGGGGCTGACCGGCTGCTATTTTTTGGATCAGTATCAATTCCCTCTAGATACAGATGTGTACTACATGGATACATTGCCCGTTGTTGTAGAGTCTCAAACGGTATTGACAGTGGTCTGTACCGCTATCGCCATCTCTTTTCTAGCCACCATTTATCCTGCCCTGGTCGCGAGTAAGATGGATCCTGTTGAGGGGCTTCGGTATGAGTGATGTGATTCTCAGAGCGAGTGGACTCTCTAAGGTCTTTCATAAAGCTGCAGTGGAAATTCCAGTGTTGCGCTCCGTTGATATTGAGATCTATCGAGGGGAAGACATTTCCATCATCGGTCAGTCGGGTTCTGGAAAATCCACACTATTGCAGCTGCTTGGTGCTCTAGATAAGCCTTCAGAGGGTGAATTGCATTTGGCAGATCGAAAGGGTGTGATGCAAAATGTATTTCAACTACCGCCTCAGAGGATTGACCAGATTCGCAATCAACGTGTTGGATTCATTTTTCAGTTTCATCATCTCTTGCCCGATCATGATGCTCTAAACAACGTCTGTATGCCACTGTATATCTCTGGTGTTAAACCGCAAGAGGCTCACAAAAGAGGTCGGAAATTACTGGATAAGGTAGGCCTTGGTCACCGCATTCATCACAAACCAGGTGAGCTGAGTGGTGGTGAGCAACAGCGCGTTGCGATTGCTCGAGCCCTTATTCACCAACCCGATGTTATTTTGGCAGATGAACCCACTGGGAATTTGGACCCACAGACTGCTCAGTCGATTCTACAGTTGTTGCTCGAATTGCGTACTGAAGTTACTGGTGCATTGATCATGGTTACGCATGATCACAACCTTGCGCGAACCTGTTCTAGGCGTATGCAACTGGTCAATGGCGTTCTGGAGAGTTGGACATGATATTGTGGACCGCGTTACTGACCTCTCTTGCACTCGCTCAGCCAATGTTGAACGATGTCGGGGATGATGGTGTCCCAGAGATGCTCCGTGCTGGTCCTGAACTTCCAGAGATTACCGAATCAGCGGAGTTTGACCCCTATGCTCCGCTTCAAGTGGTGGGTGGCGTCGTAACAGAGATTCAATTTGAAGGTCAAGACTATATCGATGAGTTTGTGCTTCGATCTGCGATGCGACTCTCTGCCGGCGATGAAATGGATCCGGTGAAGATTCGTCAATCGATCGAGGCGATACACATGACGGGGTATTTCGCAGATATCCGTGTGGAAGGGTTTCGTCAGTCGACAGAAACTCAGCCCAATGGTGTTCGAATCTTAGTCACAGTGAAAGAGAAGCCGGTCATTCGTTCTGTGAGCATTAAGGGCAATAAAAAACTCGATGATGATGTCCTGCAAGAGAAGTTGACCATCGATGATTCTGACATCATCAATTATACGAAGATCCAGAAGAATATTCAGCGCCTTCGAGATGCTTACATCGAGAAGGGATACTATCTTGTTGAAATCGAACCTGTCGTCAAAGAAATATCAGATGATGCCGTCGAACTCACCTTTCAAATCGTCGAGAATCGGAAGGTCTTGGTGAGTAATATTGACTTCACGGGCAACGAGAATATCAAATCTTCGAAACTCCGGAGATTTTTGCAAACTCGTCAGGCCGGAGTACTTCCTTTTATGGGTGGTGGATCGTTCAATGAAACCACACTCGATGGAGATGCACAAATCTTACGGTCCGTGTTTATGGAAGAAGGGTTTGTGGATGCTACAGTCAGTCCTCCTCGCACCTACTTGGCGCTCGATAAGAAAACGATATCGATATCTTTTGATGTGGAAGAAGGTCCCCAGTATAAAATCGGAAAGGTCAAAGTTCGAGGAGACTTGGTGCCGGAAGAAGGGCTCACAAATCAAGCCCTCAGACAAATCATTGATGGCGAGATGGCCAAGGACATCTCCGAACGATGGCAAAGGGTCCTGAACAATATGAAAGATGGTGAAGAGCCTCCAGAAGGATGGGAGAAGTCGAAGTTTGGTGCACTTGATTTTCGAGCTTCACATCCACCATTGGTCACAGGAGATACCTTTAAACTCTCGCAACTTCAGTTGGCAATGCAGGAAATCACCAATCTCTATGGAGATCAAGGCTATGCCTTCGTCAATGTGTTCCCCGTAACCGATACGGATCCAGAATCGGGAGTGGTGGATATTACGTTCGACATTCAAAAGGGTCGAAAGGTAACAATCGGCCGGATTGACATCTCTGGAAATGATCCAACGTTTGATAAAGTTGTACGACGAGAAATTCCGATCAATGAAGGGGATTTGTATACAGGTTCAGGAATTGAAGAGTCTCGCATGAGGCTGCAACGTTTGGGGTTCTTTGAAACAGTGGACATCACGACTCCGCGGAGTAAACAAAATCCCGATGAACTTCGAATGAACGTTGAAGTGACCGAGCAGCCCACAGGGTCCTTTTCTGTGGGAATGGGATTCTCCAATTTAGAGAACTTTGTCTTTACGGCGAACATTGCCAAGAACAACTTCTTGGGTTTGGGGTATGTCATGAGTCTCTCCGCGAATGTATCATCCATTCGTCAGCAGGGGAACTTGCAGCTGTTTGACCCATATTTCTTGGATTCCAGATGGACCTTGCGCGTAAATGGGTATTCGCTCTCACAGCAGTTTATTGAAGAGGAGTATCAGCGTGGTGGTTCGATGGCAGTTGGACGGTATTTGGACAGGCGTGACGACTGGCGTTTGGAGTTTGATTATACGTTTGAGGATACTGGTCTGAACAGCATCGATGCCTATAAATCTCGTGTTCTAGGCGGGCAACTCTATCGAAATGGACTGACCAGTACAGGAGGAATCTCCCTCTTGGTCGATAAGCGAAACAATCGTATCAACGCTACGAAAGGGGTGTATGCGATTGCGAGCGCAAATCTATCTGGTGGATTCCGAATCAACGATGAAGAAGTGTTCTCCGTATTTGGTGGAGAGTTCAATTTCCTTGAAACACGCTTCAATATTCGAGCGTATCAGCCGCTGGTAGAGTCGGAGCGTTTGATCTTCCGATACAATGGAACCATTGGCGCCATACATTCTACTGATGGTTCGATTGTTCCATACATTCATCGGTATCGTGCGGGTGGGATCCAGTCCATTCGTGGGTATGGTTGGTTTACGCTGGGACCCTCTATTCGCGCACAAGGCTATCTTCCTTCGAATCAATCTGCTTTTGTTGGTTCAGATGATCCCGCTGCAGCAGACGCTCGATTGGTTGTTGGAGGGACGCAAACCTGGATCAACAACGTTGAAATCGAAATCCCAATTATTCCGGCTGCTGGTATTCGAGCGGTGACTTTCTTTGATGCAGGGAACGCTTTTGGAGACCCTTGGGGCAATGGTTCAATCAACTTTACAGATTTGCGTATGGCTTATGGTGGTGGAATCCGCTGGCTTTCCCCAATGGGACCTCTCCGTTTTGAATGGGGGTTTCCGATCAATCCATATGAAGATGAACGCAAGATGGTATTCGATTTCTCGATGGGGTCGTTATTCTAGTAGGGCCAACACAAACGGTATAGTACGAGGACACTTCATAGAACTCCTTTAAAGGAAGCAATACCAATTGTAGTAAGACCCTCAAGAGTCCTAGTTTAGTTTGAACAGCCAACCCGATTGCAACCACTTGTGAGGGATGATCTGCTGTCGCTTTCTGGTTCCGCTACCTCTTTTTACTGTCATGAGTCCTTCTCCATTTTTTGAGGCTTTCCAACTGGAGTTGACGATATTATGGGTTCTAGACAATCCCATCCATGAACTGTACTTTTGATAGGTACTGCGGAAGGATGATAAGTTAAATACACCTAGATCTTCATGGTGTTCACCAAATGCATTTTTCATATTGGCTAGGTCTACTTGGCTAAAGTCACCATCAGCTCCAGGAGCGATCACCATTACATAAGTGGGGAGATTCAAACCCTTTAAGACTTCAAGGACCTTTTGGTCTCGACCCGCCTTTTCAATATCGTCAAATTCCGCCATGATGTCACCACCATTGTCTACAGCGATAACTTGTGCGATTTGTCTCATTTCACAGAAAGCCTTCATTTCTTGACAGGCTAGGTCGATGCTATCTTGATCCTTAAGGCCGTGTAGGATGAAGTAGGGCTCTGCACCAACACGTTCGAGGCACTCTTCCATTAATGGAGACTTCCATCTTTGTACGATGGTACCATTGCTTTTGCGAGAGGGAGCAATGGCTATGGGATGCGTTTGGATTAGGTGCGTACCAAGACTCTTGGAAGGGTGACGACTGCGAGCTGTATTGGTCTTGAATACTCCGGAGAGTGGGCCCTTGATGTTGGTACGACTGGATTTGGCAACACCTGCATAGCATTTGCTGCCCTTTATGCCGAAGCACTCTGATTCAATAACGGCGATGGCAGAAAGGATATCAGCGCCCCCTCCAGCTCCAATGACTAAGGTGTTGACTGTATTAAACGAAAAATTTTGTACTTGTGCCATGTTTCCTCCGAATTTTGACCCGAAATAAACGACCGACTGTTTAATATCCGGATTGAAATTGGGACTGGTGGGCTCGATTATTCGTCGGGGCACTCTTTTTCTTCGTAATCGAATTCTGAGCAGACACAGGCTCCTTCTGCATCTTGCTCACCATCAATCCAGTCGATGACAATTTGATTTTGATCTGCCATGGTGTTGACCATGAGAGTTTTAAAGTAGTCTAGGTTTTCAAGTTCACCGATTTGAACATCCATCCAAGTAGCGGTTGTTCTCAATATGCTTCCTGATGAGCTTGGGATCATGATATTGACGAAGAATTGAGCATACAATTCAACTTGATCACCGAAGGCCCCACTGGTATCAGATGGACCCTCTAACCAAGTGCGTTGAATGACCATTTTTTCCCCATCGATCTCGAGCTCTCTTACCTCACCAAAGCTGACGGAGACCACATCGACAACGCCCGCCCAGCTTGAAGCACTTGTCGTGACGTAAGACAGCTCTTCGCATGAATTGTCCATGAGGCAGTTTGGTTGAGACGCGTCGGCGTATAGCCTTTCGTAACAGCCGTAGGTTCCCTCACTGACCGCGGACCAATCGTCGAGAAACAGCGTTTGCTTTAAGTCTTTCATACTGTGCTCATATTCGTACGCTACAGCAGCACCATACAGACTATCGCGAATGCTTCGATCGACTTCATCTAGGCTGTTTACAGACTCGTCTTTTAAGTTGTTTACCGCGTAGCCTTCAAGTGTACTTGCAAGATTCTCATCTGTTTCCAGCCACAATCGTAGATTGAGAAGTCCAGCCTCGAGTTCAGCTGTATCCTCATCTCCCATGTGTGCAAAAATATACTCTGATAAGTTCTCTAAATCCGCAGGTGCATCCGGTGGTGGTTTACAGCCTACAGTTGCGATCAGAGCGAATGAGAAAATAAAAGGGTTCTTAGACATGATTGACTCCTATTGGGCATCTCCAAAACAGTATAGCACAGCCCACGCAATAGATGTTATTACTCTCGTACACAACACATGTTAAGGGCATCATGCACAACCATATCCAAAATAACACGCAACATCATTTTCGTATTCACGGTGGGGACAAAAGAGGTACCAATTACTTATTCTATGTAGCTGTAGCACTGCTTCCGGTAGTGGGAGCACTCATTTGGTTCTTGGGAGATGTCGGCTTTTGGATTGGCGTGGGAGGGTATGTTCTAGCACTGGTTGCGTGTGTAGTATGGATGGGCAGTGGAAAGGCAGAACGCTATGAAATTCTGATCGATACGGCTGAAGGGACGATAGCGGCTACAGATAGGACCTTGGGTGTTCAGCTTTGGGAGGATGATTTCAATCCAGACTGGATTCGAATCTCCCACATTCAAGTGGTGATCAGCGGGGATACCTATCGACATCCGGCGTTGGTGTATTCAGAAGAGCCACTTGATTTGGTCATGGACTCTGTGCCAACAAGTTCCCGAACGTTGCTTGGTTTAGGGGAACAGGCTGCGGTTCAATCGGTACATCATCTGTTTGGTGGTGATGCTGAAGAGGAATCTCCTGTAGAAGAGGCTTGATTTTCCACTTTGAAAGACTATGTATCACAAAGACTTGGAGGCTTTGTGAGCACATTTACCTATGAGCGCCGCATTCGGGAAACGGATCTAGACTTCTTGGGACATGTCAACCACGCCAAGTACTTGTCGATTCTTGAAGAAGCCCGCTGGGAGATGATTTCCGATGCAGGGTATGGCTTTGATACACTTCAAGAGGCTATGATTTCTCCTGTCATACTAGAAGTGAATATTCAATACAAAAAAGAGATTGGGAATCGCGAGCGCATCACCATTGAAACGCATACGCAGAGGCCTCCCTCAAAGGTTGGTACTTTGCAGCAATTTATCCGAAAAGAAGATGGACAACTAGCCGCCACTGCAACCATTACCTATGGTGTAATGGATCTCAAACAGCGGCGACTCATTCACCCGCCCTCGACTTGGCTTCAGGCAATTGGCGTAGAAAATACACAGGCAACCGATTCATAGTA
>CAJWHX010000177.1 GCA_913040875.1 uncultured Pseudomonadota bacterium
CTCGGTCTGAGTTGTCTTATCTTCCCGAGGATATAGATCGATTGTACAATTTAACTCAGCTGGTTCTCAGGAAGAATCGCTTGAAACGATTGCCCGATGCCATTTGTAAATTGAGTCGTCTAGAAGTCTTGGATGTACGAGACAATCGACTGACTGAATTGCCTGAAGATATAGGGCGTTTAACCAGAATCCGTCATTTACGTATCCAGAAGAATAGACTTAAAACTCTACCGGATAGTGTCGAAAATCTGTCCGTGACGGAGATTTCATTGTCTGAAAATAGAGTGGACTCTCTGCCTGAAGCTATGATGGGCATGGAGACATTGACCACATTGATTCTGAACAAAAATAGATTGAACAAACTCTCTCAGGCAGACTTGGAACGTTTGTGTACCGTGATTGTTGGGATCCCCAATTTACGAGAGTTGCATCTAGGGCGAAATCAGCTGACAACATTACCAGATATATTGAGTGAGTTGACGATTGCATCACTGTGGTTGACTGGAAACCCAATGCGTGTTTTACCAAATGCGGTGGTGGATATGACCGATCTAGAATGTCTTGATATCAGTCGTATGCAACTCAACAAATTGCCATCCAAACCTATTTTTGAGAAGGTGACGACGCTCAATGTAAGTCACAATCGTTTGAAATCCATCGACAAAGACTGGTTGGAGTTGCCATCATTAGAAGTGTTGAATTTGGCCAACAATACTTTGACAAGATTGTCTTGGGGCGAAGTGGGGTTGCCATCTCTACGAGTGTTGGACTTATACAACAATCACTTCCAAGATTGGGCATTGTTGTCTATTTCAGCACCACGTTTAGAGGCTGTGTTTCTAGATAACAATCGACTGACGAAAGTTCCAAAGTCCGTAGAGTGTTTACCTGCACTGAAGATATTGCGGCTGTCAAAAAATGAAATAACAGAGGTGTCAGATTGTATTGATGGTTGCCGTGTACTTGAAGAACTGGACTTATCCCACAATAAGTTGCGAAAGCTCACACCCGCTATTGGAGATATCCACGCACTCCGAGTATTGAAACTGTCTCACAATACATCGCTGCGTTCTTTGAAAGGATGTTTGACCCAACTGTACAATTTGCACACCCTGGACATTGATCACACAGATATTCGTTTCATTCCAAACGCTATTAAACAGTGTGCATCATTAAAGCATTTGAATGCGACGCACTCATCAGTTCGAAGTATATCCAACGTTCTTGATCACACTCCAAATTTGAGAACGTTTAAATTTGGAAACAGTGGACTACAATCATGTCCAGAATCTTTATCAGAGTGTCGTAGACTGCGAACTTTAGATGTCGAGTTTACTCCAGTATCGTCATTGCCCGTAGATATCGGTCAGCTTACTCAACTAAAGACATTAGAGATAACTGGCTCAGGTATCTCCTCTCTACCTGAAGGGTTGTCACAGTGTACGTCGTTGCAACAATTCAACGCTGTCGGATGTAGAATCCCCAATTTACCGGTGGATTTTGGTCAGTGCTCACGGATGACGCAAATGGATTTGTCCAATACGGGGTTGTCTTATTTACCTGATTCCATCGCTCTGATGACAAGACTGCAACGATTGCATATCAACAAATGTGAGCTTGAAAGATTGCCTGATGGAATGTCCAACTGTAAATCGTTAGAGCTGTTGGATGTTAGCGACAATCAAATTGTAGAGTTGCCGAAATCGATGGGGTTGTTGACTCGATTGTCCAGTTTGTATATTTCTTCCAATGAACTGCAAGTCATTCCAGAAGGATTGAGCTCGATGACATCGTTGACAGAGTTGGATTTGTCGGGGAATGAACTTGTACTGGGGCTGGGTTTGATTGGAAAACTATCCTCACTTCAAAAACTCAATCTATCAGGCTGTGCATTAACAACATTGCCTAGACAGGTAAGCAGCTTGACCAATCTTGAGGAATTGATTCTACGACACAACAAACTGAAGAGGGTGCCATTTACTGTATCGAAGCTGTCTACATTGAAGACCTTAGACATATCGAACAATAGTATTGATAGGATGCATTTTGGTGAGGATGTTCCGACCGCATTGGAAAGCATTTTCTTGCAAAATAACAATCTGCGAGAGCTCTCATCGGATTTATTAACCTTGCCCAATCTTAGAGAACTCAATTGTGATGAAAATCCCATAGAGCACATCCCAGAAGAATGGTTTTACACACCTCGTAAACTGTCTGTACAGTTAACTTCCCACAAAGACATTACGGACTTTGATGTTCGAGCCGTCAATCAAGGGAAAGTAGATTTTGTCATCTTAGATTCAAATACAGGATCGGACTGGGGTGACGGCATTCCATTTTGAAGTCATTATCAGTCAGGTATTGTCGTTTCGACAACGCGTTCTCCCCAATTGTCGTCGACGAGTATCCAGCGCTTGCGTTCTCGCCATCCACTATTGTAGGGTGCCATCTCAGCAAGCATGAGAAATCCACGAGAAGCTGAAGTGTCCATGATTTCAACAGTGGTGAGAGCATGTTCAGATTCTATTGGTGCTAGCCAGTTGGGATGCTCTCGAATGACCCAGCGATGTGCAGCCCCAAAAAAGAATTGAATAAAGTCCTTTCGACGGATCCATTGACCAATGGGTTGTGATGCATGTACGTGTCCATAGACAGTGGGCTCCGGAAGGATACAAGGTGCACCCCATTCTGAAAAAAGCAGTCCACAATGCCAAATTCTGGCACGTGTAGGCATCGTCATACCATCTTCGGTTAGCTTGGCACTCGTCGCAGGGTGGCTACTTAATTGCAATTGTTTGTTGTGAAAATGGGCCCATTTTTTGTACAGCGAGTCTCTTTGATCTGCACCCACCCAATCTGTCCATTTTCCGGTTGCCTTGTGTTGAAGGTAAAACTTGACCGTCATTTCCCAATGCTCGAGTGTGCCATTTTTTTCTAGAATAAAGTCTATTGCGCCGATGCTGCGTTTATTTTCTTGAATCTGTACATCGTGCCATCTGACACGCCAAGGAGATCCCCACTGTAAATAATAATGCAACAGATCTTCAGCATACAGACCCAGTTTGCGTTGTCTATGCGGATTTTGTACCCAAGACTGTAAGTTGCTCGGGTACTTTGCATCGCGCTGAATCCAATTCCAGGCCTCTGGAAGCAGAGACTCCTTTTCACTAGAATTGAGACCAACGACTGAATCTTCGATGATGTGTGGAGTGGTCAGAAGCCACCATAGATCACGGTGGGCTTGAGTTGGTAGGGTCCAAATATTCATATTGTTTTCTATTGGAATTTCAGCCGATATGCACTACAATTCAGTTAACAAAGGAGTAATGATGAAAAAAATGCTTGTTATATCAGCGATTGTATTGGGAGCCTGTACACCCACGGAGCAAACAAAACTGGAAAGCAATGATACCGGAATTTTGGATACAGGGAGTCCCATCGATACGGATGATACCGAAGGTACTGAGGATACTGAGGATACTCAGGATACCGAAGATACCCAGGATACCCAAGACACCCAGGATACGGAGGAACCTCGAGTTGTCGCTCAAGAAGGTACGTGGGAGGTTCGCAATGTTCAGTTGATTTCCGACGTGTGCAATTTGGGGGACTATGAGGATGTGACCAGTTTTGTACCGGCGGAGTTTGAAATCAGCAATGCTGATGAGACTGGATTTAATTTGGATCCAGAAACACGATGTGACGTCGACGATACCTACCAAGTTTCTTGTGGTGGACAAACGATTACTCAAAATGTACTCTGGGGCTGTGACTTTATCATTACCAATCGATTTATGGGAGAGCTTGAAGCGTCCAATGATATCTCAGTGGATTTCAATATTGAGATAGAATCGGATGGTCTTGGGTGTGAACTGGTGGAACTTGGTATTACCGGAAGTTTCCCCTGTGATATTGTATTGTACGCGAACGCACAGCCAAAGTAGGGCTTGTTTTGTCTTGAACCGTGCCGCTTGAGTCTAGTCAGACGATTGTCATTTGCATACCCCGATCTACAGATGCTGCAACCATAGCACACCTAGAATGAATGTGTTCTAGGTGGACTCACGGTGGTATCAAGAGTTGTATACAGGTTCCATTACAGACGATAACTTTGATACATTATTCGCCGATCAAGTCGTTGTATTCAGCTTCGGTATAAACAGTGGCGCCTAATTGTTGAGCCTCTGCAATTTTTCCTGAAGATGCCTTCTTACCCGTGACTAAGATATTCAACTTGGAGGACACACTTCCAATAACGATGGCTCCCATCGCTCGAGCAGCGACTTCCATATTGTCTCTATTTTGATCCATCTTTCCTGTAAATAGAATTTTCTTTCCTGCAATGGGGCTCTCAATGCTTTCAAATTCATTGGTGAGAGGGGTGACATTGAGTTTGAAACCAAGACCTTTGATGTGGGTAATGGTTGACCACTGTTCTTTCAACGCCGTCGATATTGAACTGCTGGTCTTGTCACCGAATCCATCGACAGCATTGATGTCATCTTTGGTTAATCCTTGTAATGTGTCAAAGGGGTGCTCGGAAAGAAGTTTTCTAGCAGATCCGATCGCTAGATCTTCAATTCCAAATGCCGCCAGAAATCGCGCGTCTTCGATTTTTGATGACATACCATTTTTCAGAGCGTTCTCCAGATTCTGTGCTTGTTTGTCACCAAACTCCATGTCTAAGAAATCCTGCTTTTTGAGTGCAAAGACACTTTCAATGGACGCATATCCATTGGAAACGAGCTTCTCCAGCGTTTTTGCTCCAAACCCTTTTGCACTTTCGATGGTTTTGAAGAAGTAAAAGAGACCAGTCTGGGCTTGTTTGGGACAACTGTCGGTGTTACTGCAGTAAATGTTGTCTTTTCGCCATTCGATATCAGCATCGCAAACCGGACAAGCATCTGGAATTAAAACTTTCGCGGTTTTGGTGACGGACTTCAGTTTTGGGATGACCCCACCAGATCGAATGATTTTGACTTTTGAACCGTTACCCAGTTTGAGCTTTTTGACATGTCCAGCGTTGTGAGCGGTCACGTTGCTGATGTTTGCACCGTCTACCTCTACGGTTTGTAATCGCAATACGGGGGTGATTTTTCCCGTTCTACCCGTTTGCCAACCAATATCGAGAACCTTGGTCTCTTTGACCTCTCCTTCAGACTTGATGGCGGTTTGCCATTTGTGGTGATGGTTCGTAGCACCCATATGCTTTTTGACTTTGGCATTGGTGACTTCGGCAACCATACCATCCAGAGGATAATCGACTTTACTTGCGAGGTTCTGAGTGATTTCAGCGACCTTTGCTACGAGATCTTTCCCACTTCCAGTCCACGTTGGTAGCGTTGCATACCGTACAAAGTGGATTTTTCCCGCTTTTAAGGTTTTCTCCACTATCGGACGAATGGTATCTGCATTGACAGCGCCCACCACGACATTTCTGGGATGGGCAAATTCATCATCCAAGTACTGGTCAAAGTAGCTTTTGCTCATGACGATTTCACCAACGCCATCTTTTTTACCGTCGATGGGAACGACTCCCAAATCGAAAATGTGGGTCACAACATTTCCGACACGGCCATTTCCACGCGTTGCAAGAACCCCTTTTTTGTATTTTCCAGCCATGCCGTCCAGTTTTGGGGTCACTTTAAATTTGACAGTTTTGACACCGATTTCTTTGGCTTCCTTTTCGACTCTGTCCACAAAAGCTTGTAGCTGATCCGCGTTCCAAGTTTTGGACGTTGAGAGCATAGGTTCTGTATGAGTGTACTTTTCACCGTCGACAACAGAGGCGCCTACGTCATCAAAGTATGGATTGTTTGCGTCCCATCGCTGTAACTCTTTGCGCAGTTCATCGTATTCTTCATCAGAGATGAGAGGCTTGCTCGTTCTATAGTATGCGTGGTCATATTTTTTTAGGTCTACAACGCGTTTTTTGATTTGTTTTTCTGTCGCCATGATGTCCTCCGTAAGTGACATACAATTATACTCTACGTACCTTTATTGTGCTTTCTATTTGGTCATAAAAAGACCGATCTATTGTAGTTGAGTCATCCACTTCGACCGTAGATGATCGTACATGGGGGTATTTTTGAAGAGAGCTTGCTGATAGATGGTCTCCAATAGGTGCGCGTGTTCCTTAGAAGAGCTCCTTTTGGTACAGATGTCGATGAGAACAGGGAACCAATTTTCTTCTCTCATGAGGTCGATTTTGATGGTTTGTCGATGAACGATGGGTTGAAAGAGTTTAAAGAGTTTCATTGGTTGCGCGAACAGCCATTCAAAAAGATGTTGCCAAACGGGAGCCGGAATGAGTGAATCACCAGTACTGGCATGTTCAATCGATCGAAGCTTTGAAAAGAGCTGTTGCAACATCTGCATTGTAGAATAGACTTTGAGTGCTTCAATACAGGTCATCGCCATTTGATCCGTTTCATGGGTATCCAAATGGTGTATGCATACACTCCAATGCTCGGCAATCCAGTCGACGTCCTGTCTTTCAATCGCCACACTCAGCAGAAGTTTCCATCGACTGACCGGTTCAAGACCCGTAATCTCAATGAGACTGTTGCAGTTGAGCAACGGCTGTAAAGATAAAACATTGCTGTTTTCCACGTGTATTTCTTTTAATCGAGCCTTCGGTACCCCTCCAACTACTTTTGAAATGTCGATGGGTTGAGGTAAATGTGTGCAATAGAGATGACGAATGCTGGCTCTGGTCCTAGGATGTAGGAGCGGCAATCGTTCTAGAGCGGGACAATGACTGATGTTGAATAGTTTAAGCCGAGGGTGGAGGTATATACAGTCCAATCGTCTCAGGCCGCTGCAATGTGACAGACCCAACTCTTCTAAATATTCGAGTTGATCTTCTTTTAAATAACATGTAATTTTTGTACCACGACCTAGATCATCACCTGAATCATCTTTTTTAACAGTAAATGAACCACCTGCACTAGATTCCCATACATATTGTATATCATCATTATGTTTAGAAGTAACTATTACACGATCTGCTGCTAAATATGCCGAATAAAATCCAACACCAAACTGACCAATCA
>CAJWHX010000178.1 GCA_913040875.1 uncultured Pseudomonadota bacterium
AGAATCTCTACAGAGAAACTCTGTAATAAGAGAGTGATTTTCTCTTTGAAAACACTCGAAGAAACACTCGACTACTCTGCAGTACCCACAGTCTCTACAGCCTCACATAGACCGCCGTGATCGTGGTCATCCCCTTCGTGGTCGTGTGTAATTACGCATTCTTCACCATCGGCACAATCTGCATCTGTTTCACAGTCATAGGCATCGCCTCCACAGGCGATAAAGAGTGAAATAAACAGTAGTTGAATCGCTTTCATACATTCTCCAAGTTCAAAAGGTCCCTCAGTTACAAATGGAACATAACCCATAAAATACCCGTCACAAAACGTATGAAATAAGATTGATTAGAAGGTGCTCACCGCGTCTTTTTCAACGCCTTTTTCCGGGCTCGAACCTCTCGAAAGAAATCTTGTAACAAGGCGACACACTCCTCTTCGAGCACCCCAGCCTCAAACGTGTAGTGATGATTCATCTGGCTGTGGCTGGTAAAGTCGTGGACTGAGCCCAAGAAGCCACTCTTGTGATCACGTGCCCCAAATACACAGTGTTCGATCCTAGAGAGCCACATCGCACCACTGCACATTGGACAGGGTTCTAGAGTGACAAACATTGCACAGCCTTCCAGTCTCCAATCCCCAATAACTTTAGCGGCTTCTTTGATGGCGAGGACTTCCGCATGGGCAATGGGGTCTTTGTCTAATTCTCGTCGATTGTGGGCTTCGGCGATGATTTTGTTGTCCTTTACGATCACCGCTGCAACAGGGACTTCTCCAAGTTTTGCGGCCTCTTTGGCGAGTTCAATCGCCCGCCTCATAAAGACTTCTGGGGGATCTGTGTAGGGTGGTGTAGGATCAGACATGGGTGATATAGATGGTTGTTTGAAATCAATTTGGGTTACTAGGGGTTAACTCTTTGAGGTCCGTTATTCATGTCCAAAGTTTCTCCATTCACCATTGTTGCATCCGATATGACGCTTGAGGAAACCCTGCAGTACGGTCCAACAGTTCGTAGAGTGTTGAGACGATTGAGGTTTCCAGATTGTACCAGATGTTCAGTGCGGTTCGATGAAACATTGGAAGAGGCTGTGTTAAATTATGGTCTTGATTTAGAGAAGGTGCTCATGGTACTCAATGCCACCATTGTTAAGGAACGTGTACTAGAGTCGAATCTGAGACAAAGAAGAGGAACAGCATGATTTGGATATGGATATTGATGTGTATGCACTTGGCGATTGCCGATTCAGTCACGCTAAGCACTCCGTTTATGGGTGACTTTGTCATCGAAGAGGCAGGGAAGGGCAAGCGGGCGGTGATCTTTGTCCATGGAGAAAATGAAACTGGTGCCCACATGGCCAGACTCTCCGACTTTTTTGCATCCCGGAAACTTCGTACAGTTCATTTTGACTTAGCTGGTTCAGGAGAGCGTTCGACTGAAGATGCCGTGTATCCATTTATGCATTTGGAAGTGCAGGCGATCATCAAACATCTTCAAGCAGAGGGTGTGCGAGATGTCCAGTGTGTTGGGTCTGGATTTGGGGCGATTTTGTGCATGCAAGCCATTTCTGAAGCGACGCCACTGTCTCAGATTGGCATCATCAATCCTGTGCACACCAAGTTCAATCAGAGCCTATTTAGCAACATTGATGTCTACCCCAAAATGCATCCCATTTTTGTGATCATGGGATCGGATACGATAGGAGAGCATTGTTTGTCTCGTTTGGAAGAGCATCGACAAGTGTTGCTGTTTGCATCTGGAAGTCGAAAACCAGGTATGGAATTGTTGATCACCCATCCAGATTTAGAAGAACATCTGCGAGACTGGGTGTGGAAGAAAATTCCCGATCGAAAAGCCCCTCCGATTGACATGACGCATGAAACAACCCTCAAAGGGGAGCCACTTCCATTCTGAACCGGTTATCTTTGGGGCATTAACTGAATGACTTTGGAGTTCTCATGTCCCTATCTCTGTCTCTCGAAGGAAAACGTGCTCTCATCTGTGGTGCCAGCGCCGGTATTGGCCGAGCAAGCGCGTTGCAGCTGGCTGAGCAAGGCGCACACTGTATTTTGCTAGCACGGCGCGCTGAACGACTGGAGTCTCTTAAGGCTGAAATTGTATCTAAGGGCGGGAGTGCTGAAGTGTTGGTCGGAGATCTGGACCAACGTGATGCAACGGTTGCTTCTGTGGCAGCCAAACTATCAGAAGGTTCAATTCACATTTTGATCAACAATGCCGGTGGACCAAAAGGCGGTCCGATTTTGAATGCCGCAGAAGACGAATTTACCGTAGCCTTTGGTCGTCACGTTTTGGCGGCTCATCGTCTCACTCAAACCTTGATTGGCGGGATGAAAGAAGCGGAGTATGGTCGAATTATCAACATCATTTCGACGTCTGTGTATGAACCGATACCAAACCTCGGGGTTTCAAACACCATTCGAGGCGCAATGGCTTCTTGGGCGAAGACGGTATCCAAAGAACTTCCTCCCGGAATCACTATCAACAACGTACTGCCTGGATTTACAGATACAGAACGGTTGAGTCAGCTGAAGAAAGGACGCGCCACCAAAAACAACATCTCAGAAGACACCGTTCACGCACAGTGGCTCTCTCAAGTGCCCGAAGGGCGTTTGGCTCAACCGGAAGAAACTGCGGGTGCAATTGGGTTCTTGGTATCTCCTGCCGCGGCATATATTCGTGGGCTGTCGTTGCCAGTGGATGGTGGGCGTTTGAAGGGGATTTAAGTATTGACAGATGACTTGTATTAGAAGACACAGCATTCATCAGATTCATGGTGTTTTATCTTCGGATAGTGAGACCTATCCACATTTGCCTGATGGTCACCTCGGTGATTATCGTCGTAAATATGGTTTGAACCACTTGGCCACGACGCATGGATCTAAGGCAGTATTGACAGCACTGACACAGCTAGACGTATTGCATGGATATATCCATGCGTGGGATATTTGGAGTGAGTCCTTACGGATAATTCGATATGTAGGCTTACAAGACTTTGGTGTAGAGATCCGTCGAACTTCACCAAGAGAGATTACTTTTGAGAAGCGAGTTGATTTGGTTGAGTTTTTTCAAAAGATCGGATTGTTTCGATTGGGAATGTTTCTGTTATCTGACGACGTCGAAAAATTGAGTCAATCAAATCAACGATTGTATTGGAAATGGAGAGGTGCTTTATCCATAGAGTTGGGTGAAATGGTTGCAGGTGAGGAGTCGTATCAGAAATGGTTGTCATTAATCGATGATGATGTGATTGAGCAATCAGAAATCTACAATGACTTGGGTGTATTGAATTATCACCAACGAAAATTTGATTTGGCGAAGGACTATTTGGAACAAGCATTACAGCTACGCCGTCAATACTTACCTGCGGATGACCCTAGAATATTTACAAGTATGAGTAATTTGGGTGCTGTACTCCATCAAAGCCAACAATTCGCACGCTCTTTGGAGTTAAGTCAAGAGATACTGAGTTATCGACAGCAGAATCTTCCAAAAGATCATCCTCACCTATTGTCGAGTTTGCACAATATTGGAACGCTACTAATCAGTTTCAGGAAATATGATGAATCTCGTTTTTATTTGGAGCAGGCATTGGAACTCAGAACACAAGTGCTTGGAAAGCGTCATCCCGCCAGATTGAAAACGCAATACGCATTGACTGTTTTGTATCATAACATTCGGGAATGGGAACTGTGTGAGTCAACGTATCTAGAAAATATTCTTATAAAGAAACAGGTGTTAGGGGTAGACCATCCCAAGACTCATGAGTCTCAAATAGGGTTGGCTTGTTCATATCGATACCAAGGTAAAGGTAAACAAGCCAAGTTACTGCTAGAAGAAGTACTGCTGCAACAAAGGAAGAGATATGGTGAGGGCCATCCGATTACTTTCGGTGTGTTAGACGAATATTCAGCATTGTTGTTTGAATTGAATGATGCATCTGCCTTAAGTGTCTTAGAAGATGTTTTGCAAAAGCGTTTGCAAACATTCGGTCACATACATTCGGATACGTTGCACACCAGAAGAAATCTCGGTGGGGCATATGTGGCGTTGGAAAGATGGGATGATGCATCGGAGCAGTATCAGATCATCTTTGATGTGACTCAGGAATATCCAGAGCAATTTGATGACATTATTATCCTTCAATCAAAGAAAAATTTGGCTTGGTCTTACCGATTGGGAATGTCTTTTGATATGAGTAAGTCTTTATGGACAGAGATTGTACGTTGGGCAAAAGAAGATACCTCAAGATTGAGTACGATGGTGCAAGCGTTGGAAGAATTGGCATGGTGCAATTTGGGACAGGGAAATGTAGACAGTGCGTTGAAGCAGTTTACTAAAGTGAAGAAAGTTTTCAAACCAGAGCACTGGCGATTTCACTACATGCAGACAGGTTTGGGACTTTGTGAGCGTATGAAGAGTGGTGTATGGGGTGAAGATTGGGCAGAACCCATCCAAAAACAAATAGATATGAGCAATGATGAATGGTTGTTTGTACATCGATTGGTTGATGCCCTCCAAAAAATAGAGTAATCTTGTGACGAAAGGATTTGAAAAATCCTAGTATACTAATCTGATACATTGAAGATTTAATAAACGAATACATGGACCAGATCATGATTTACATCGTAAAATACATGTATGTATACGACGACTATAAAGATGCAGGGGCATCTTCGAGTATTTTGGGTATCTTCTCGGATGAGGCGGCTGCTCACAAATGTGCTGTACAAAAGTATTCTGAAGAGATCGTTGCACAATTGAGCAACCTGACATCTTCTGGCGTTCCGGACTATACCAAACTGACAGAATTACTGGTGGGTACTCCCCAAGAGATGTTTACTGCACTCGACACGTACAGAGATACATTGTTTGTTCCAGAGTTTACCCGCAGTCGCATTGGTCCAATGATTTCGATTCAGAGTCAAGAGACATTCGACAGTTGGGACCTACAATCCTATTTGGCAACAGCCCCATTTGCTGAGGCAACGGAGGTTGAAGTGGACGCAATTGAAGATGCTCCGATACAGTTTCAAGTTCAGTTTGAGGGCCGGGTGATTCGTCCATGCGACGAGGCAATCACAAATTGGCTGACGACGAACAACAAAGATCGTTTGAAGACAGATTTGCCAAGGGATCTATTCATTCCTGGATTCCAAATCGATGAAACCTTTTATCCACTTCCGAGTGAAATGGTGGACTATGCTCTTCGCAGCTGTAAAGTGGGTGTGGGGGCAAAACGTTTTGGATGTTCATGGATACTGGGTGAATATTTAGATGACTACGCATCATCGGAGTATGCTCCTTACGAGGCAGATTCGGATGCCTATTATGCCTTGCCTGAAGCTGTTCAAGAGGCTCATCTCTGGTGGACCAGTTTTGAAGATCAAGGGGCCGTTTTGGACGAAGTGTTGTGGAATGTCACGGATGTGAATGGCTTACCAGAACCTTCTTCCGACTGCATTGACTTGGGTAAACAGATGGTTGCCAACGCCTGTGATTGCTAGGGGAGTAAGCCACCATGATTAAAATGGCAGTCAGTTCTTGTTTGATGCATCCAGATATTACGCGAACAACCTTTGGTCCCAAACAACTCGATTATGTAGAAAACGATATGGCGCGTTATCTGGCGTCAGTGGATGTCATGCCGGTATTGATGCCCGATTTGGATGGCGACATCTTGGCTCGTTACATGGATGAGATGGACGGACTGGTTCTTCAGGGCGGGGCTGATTTGGCACCGGAAACGTATGGAGAAGAGCCGATTGGTCGATGGTTGGGAGATCGCAAACGGGACCTGTATGAGATTCGTTTGATTGAACTGGCGCTTGAGCGAAACCTTCCGATTTTAGGTATTTGTCGCGGGATGCAACTGTTGAATGCCTTCTATGGCGGCACGCTCTATCAAGACCTCGAGACGCAGCTGAAACCATCCATCGTGCATCGCGATGCCATTCGGTATGATTCTGTACATCATTTCGTTCAGCATAGAGAAGACTCTTTATTAAGAGAGATCTATCGAAAGGAGCATATGCTCGTAAACAGTGTCCATCATCAGGGCGTGAAGGAGCTGGGTACAGATTTGGTTGTTGAGTCTATTTGTCTGGACAAAGACTTGATTGAGGCTTTTCGATACCGAGACTTAAGCGAGCAGTTTGTGTGGGCAGTGCAGTGGCACCCAGAGTTCAACCATACTCTCAATGGTACAATTCCTTCTGGTGATCCGATTATTGAACGGTTTGTTGCAGAGGTACAGCGTCGTAAAGCCAGCCAATCGGGTTAATCTGGGCAGCCCAAATCCGTTGCGGTCACTTCCAACCATCCGAGTGCAGGGTTCCCATTGGCGGTACCGGACTGGCGACGGGAGATTTCTCGCTCCAGCAGTTCTTTGTGCGTATCTTTTCGATGAACGCGCAGTCGGATTCCGTTTGATTCAATATCGCAGTAGAATTGCATGTAGAAATCGTTGGGCGAATCTCCGGCAACCAATATGGGACGCTGCGTTGGATTTATCCATTCTTGGATACCCGCGACCTTGCCAGCATACCAAGTGAGTGGTGCAAATGGGAACGAGCGCATTGTCCATTCCATACGGGCATCATCAAAATAATAGTTCAGACCTTTTTTTCCGTTTCTTCGTTCAATTGCGCCAACCGTGACGGTGCCGTCGGGGCTTTCCAGCATCAGGTTGACTCCGGTCACTTGTTCGGGTGGAAGATCAATCCCAAACATGGGATCCGATGCAACCATTCGTACCACCTCTTCTAACGAGGCGGACACGATCCAGACATCGACGCCATGCTTTTGAAGTGTGTGGATGAGTTCGACCTGTGCAGGAAAAATCTTTGGAATGGGAACCGTTCGATGTTCCCCATTTCGTATTGGTACACTCAACTCCACCGGTTGACTCATCATGAGATGTGTGGCATCCCGGAGCTCAGCAAGTGTGAAACCAGTAAAGACCTGTGAAGCAAAGAGGTACGACAGACTCAGGTCAATGCCGTGTAA
>CAJWHX010000179.1 GCA_913040875.1 uncultured Pseudomonadota bacterium
GTTGATTCGAACGAGCCACGGCTATGATAACGGCTTGGTAATGAGTTCTAAATCCAGTTTCACGAATCGTTTGACCGATATAGGGGTTTCGTTTGGATACGACAGCTTCAATAATTTCTCTGCGCAGTCGTGGTCCATCCAGCTTGTAGATTTGATCGGGTGCGGCAGCCAGACCGGGGAACCGTTGCAAATCGACCATCGCGTCGATATCCCCAACGAAGATTAGACGGTCATTTTCCAATAGTTTACTGGTAGCATCGACTGCAGATAAGACTTGAGTCCCTCGAATGATCTCCATCAAGTAGGCATTTGGTAGATGTCTTAATCCAGCTTGTTCGATGGTGCTGTTGTGTATGCTTGAACCAGAGGGGATGAGCAACTCCATCGTATACTCTTTGGGGTCATCACCAGTAGATATGGGTGGCCTTCGATTGACCAATAATACAGGGGCAAGCACCAGTAAAACCACGGATCCAAGAACAACCACCACAAGTGCGACAGGAGTAATATCAAACATACCAATACTTTTCAGTGTTGGATTGGTTCCTTTCAAGTCCTCAACCAATCCGGCGACCACTAAGTTGGTTGATGTCCCGATTAAGGTGCACATCCCACCCAATATTGAAGCGAAGGATAAAGGCATCAATAACTTTGAGATGGGTATTTGTATGCGTTTGGACCAATCAGACACAACGGGCATGAGAGTTGCTACAATCGTTGTATTATTGAGAAATGCAGACGCCAAGATGGTTGGAGCAATCAATCTCAGTAAGGCTCCGCGTTCTGACTTCGGTCGTCCAAAAATCCGCCCGGACATTTGATTTAACACCCCAGTTTCACGAATACCAGACGCGACAATGAACAATCCAGCAATGGTTAACATTCCGGTATTGGAAAAACCTGAAAAGGCCAACTCTGGATCAACAATCCCGATTGTGGTGAAGAGGACCAACAGTCCCAATAGAGCGATATCGGGGGTCGTTTTGCCAAGCATCATGATGACAAAGGCAAAGACAATCCCCACAAGTGTCAACATCGCCGCAGTAGTCATTCGTCAGCCGATCCGGATTCGGTTGGTTGGTCCTCAACTGAAGGTTCTATCTTCTTTTTACGAGTGGTCCTTCTCGTATTCTTGGGTTTCGCTGTCGCTTTCGTAGAGGTAGAGGTAGATTCCGAGCCGTCATCCGGTGTTTCGATATTGTCCTGATCGACAGGGTCCTGCTTCGTAGACTTTTTAGCTGTCGTTTTGGTTGTCGACTTCCCTTTTGTTGTTTTCTTTGGGGTGCTCTTCTTTGGGCTGGCTTTTGCAGATGAGGTTGATGTTGTTGAATCCGACCCATCTACACTTTTATCAGTCTCACCTGTGTCGCTTTTCGTTGACCTACGTTTGGGATTTGTCTTAGATTCTTCCTTAGACTTTTCCTGAGACCTTTTGTTGGGTTCCTTTGTGGTCTTTTTAGCTGTCGACTTCCTTTTTGTTTTCTTTTGGTCATCTGATGTTGAGTCCTCAGATGATTCAGGAGGCTTTTTTGATGCGGTTTTTTTGGTAGGCCTTTTCGTATGGCTTTTGGGTTTTGCGTTTTGAGAGCTGTTATCACTTGTATCTGATTCGATTGTACCGGACTCGACAATAGATTCCTTTTCAGTAACTGCATCAGTAGTTGGGGGTTCTTTAGATGTACTCTGTTCAGTTGTTGCAGTATCATCTGCACCCAATGATTCAGCCGTCAGGGTTGCAATGATCTCTCGTGTTTCATCTAGGTGTGAGGTGTCATTCCACAGAACCTCGCACAGGGCATCGATGTGGTTTGAGAGTACATCTGCACCATTTTTCTTTAGAAGCAGTCCCACATAAAATCTGCGCAGGCTTCGGAGCATCTCCTCGGCGTCCTTTTTGATGGTAAAGTTGGCCTTCTTACTTCGGATCGGTTTTTGATCGTTTCCGTACAACTCTCCAGCTTTATAGAGAGCATTCAAAATACTGTCGACTTCAGAAGTGCTCGCCGGTGGATCTGTCTTTCTGCATCTTCGAGCAATGTCACCATATGTGAAGACGAGCGTAGAGCGTTTCTTTTTGGCTCGTCTCTCTAAAATGTGATCGACAAATTCATGTACAACCGTATGTCGAATAAAATGTTTTGTGGGGTGAAAGCCTTCTTCGATGAGCTGTTCTGACAGGGTTTGTGCAAATGCGGTGTGATACTTTGGGGATTCCAATTTTTGAATGATGGGACCTGTTCCTTTGATGGAGACCAGATATCCGCCCCCTTTGTCATTGTTAATCAGTTGAACCAGTTCTGCCTTGGCGGCCGCAGCCAAGAAGTCTGTAAATCCACTGTGACCGAAATCGGTTTCATCAAACGTAGGTGTCTTTCGAAGGATGAATTGCTTGACCATTCCTGCAGAAACAGGGCGGGGTTCATCTCTTTGAATCACCTTGATTGTCTCTACGAGGAGGGCAAAGGCTTCTTGAGATGTTATTGGTTTGGGATTTAGGCTGGTTTCTTCATTGGACTCTTCTTCGCGATGAGAGCGTTTTAAGAGGTTGTCGTAGAAGATGAATTCATCGCAGCTGGATGCCAACAGTCTAGAGGTCGCTTTTCGTGTTCCCATTCCGATGATTCGTTTATCCAACTCACGAAGTTTCATGACGAGGGGAGTAAAATCGCTATCTCCGCTGAGCAGAACAAAAGTTTGAATATGGGGCCTAGAATATACAAGTTCCATCGCATCCACAACGAGAGCAATATCGGCTCGATTTTTGTCCTGACCTCGGTAAGAAGTCAACTCCATCATGGATATTCCCTGCTCCAATAGGGCTTGTTTGAACTTTGCAAAACGGCCCCAATCTCCGTATGCACGGGATATTACCACACGCCCCTTTTCCTTTAGATGATTCATTACGAGTTTGGTATTGAATCGGCCGAGGTTTTCACGTTCTGTACCAGCGGCAATGTTTTCGAAGTCAATGAGGATGCACAGGTTTTGTTCTTTCATATATTTTGAGGGGGGCAGGAGGGATATTGTGGAAGGACAAGTGAAATGTCTTGAGTGAATAGGTATAACGGTTTATGAGGAATTACTCAATCCTTTGCTTATCGGAGTCAGAATGAGACAGCAGTTTACAGGTACAGAAGAATACATTGCAGATGATGCGTTGCTTGCAGATGTTAATGCAGCCATTGTTTTAGAAAAGCCATTGTTGGTACGAGGTGAGCCGGGAACTGGAAAAACAATGCTGGCGGAGTCTCTCTCTAAGGCTCTAGGTCTTCGACTTATCAGGTGGCACGTGAAGTCGACAACAAAAGCCCAAGAGGGGTTGTATACGTATGATGTTGTTCAGAGACTGAATGACTCCCGTTTCGGTGGTGGTGATGTTGGAAACATCTCTCATTACATCAAGATGGGACCGTTGGGGGAAGCTTTTTCCAGTAATGAACAAGTTATCGTGCTCATTGATGAAATTGACAAGGCTGACATTGAGTTCCCCAATGACTTGCTCCGCGAGCTTGATGAAATGGCGTTTGATATCCCAGAGACGAAGGAAACCATTTGCGCACAGAAGCGACCGATTGTCTTGATTACTTCAAATGCTGAGAAGGAACTTCCAGATGCATTCTTACGTCGCTGTCTGTTCCATTACATTGAGTTTCCAACACCCGAAAGAATGCGTCAGATTGTCCATGCGCATCATCCAAATTTGGATGGAGAGTTGATCTCCGCTGCCATAGATCGTTTTTACTTTCTTCGTAGGGTAGACGGACTGAGAAAAAAACCGTCCTCTTCAGAACTGTTGGATTGGTTGGCTGTTCTATCTCGAATGGGTGCGTCTCCCGAGTTGATCCGGTCGCAGGTACCATTGATGGGGGCTTTGATAAAACGAGAGCAAGATGTCGCTCTCTTAGCTCAGCTGCGTGCAAGAAGACGATTGTAATGTTTACGCTATTGCTCTATCATTTACGGTCCAACGGGATTTTGGTTGGCACCCATGAGTGGTTGACCTTTCTAAGAGGTATTCAGTGTGGTTTGGCAACCAATATAGATGGGCTGTATCAACTGGGCAGAACGACGCTCTGTAAAACAGAAGCCGAATTTGATGCATATGACCAGGGTTTCCTTGGTGCCTTTGAGGGGGTGGAGTTTGCTGAGACGCTATTTGAGGAGATGCTTCACGAACAGCTACGCAAGTGGTTGGAAGATGGGACAGTGGCAGAAGGAGAGCTCGTTGAGCCCGATATCCCAATTGATAAATTGATGGAGGAGTTGCAAAAACGCCTGGAGGAGCAGACGGAGCAACACGATGGTGGAAGCCGCTGGGTAGGAACCGGAGGACGATCCCCGTTTGGCCATTCCGGTCGGGCTTCTCATGGTGTGAGAGTTGGAGGTCAATCAAAGAATCGATCTGCCATATCGGTCGCTACCGAGCGTAAATGGCAATCGTATCGCACTGATAAAAGACTGGACAGTAGAGATTTACAGGTGGTGCTAAAGCAGCTGAGACAGTTGACACCAACGGGGGATTGGCAACTTAATATTTCTTCAACGATCCGAAAGACAGTCGCCAATGGAGGAGAGATAGAGCTGGATTTCCAACGGGAACGTAAGAATAGATTGCACGTGGTGTTGCTACTCGATTCAGGTGGGTCTATGGAGCCTCATGCCCGTATGGTAGAGCAATTCTTTACGGCCTTTTCTGAGAGTAAAGGATTCAAGTCTTTTCAGTCTTGGCATTTTCACAATGTTCCTTACGGTAGGTTCTTTTCAGAATCCAAGACGGAATCGATAGAAACACTGATGCAACAGTGGACTCCACATCACAGGATTGTATGGGTTGGAGATGCCTGTATGGCTCCGTATGAACTCTATTCGCCCACCTATCATTCAAACATGCGTGGGATTGATTGGATACAGCGAATTACACAAACCTGTCCCAAATCAATCTGGCTCAATCCAGAGAACCCCAACTATTGGAATCACCCAACCATTCAAGGGATTTCAAGAGTTGTGTCGATGAAATCATTGACGTTGGAAGGCTTGGCTGCAGGGATACAAGTGCTCAGATGAACGCCCAGTTGAGTCGGATTGTGTTTGGTCTAGCCATATTTGCTGTTGGATCGGCGGCTCCATTGGCACGCATGGCTGGAGATATGAGCCCGATTTCCCTAGGGTTTGGGCGGGTGTTTATAGTTGGTGTTTTGATGGCGATTTGGGCCGGAATTCCAAAGATGAACTCACGTGAGTGGTCCCTCACCATCTTTGCTGCGGTGTGTTTGGCAGGGCATTTTTGGACGTGGTTTGCTTCTCTTGAGTCTACGACCGTTCTACGGTCAACGGTACTGGTGTGTCTCAATCCTTTGTGGGTTGGATTGTGGGAATGGATGCGTAGTGGAGTATTCAAACCTCGATTTTGGGCTGGTACGGCTTTTTCATTGTTCGGTGCTCTAGTAATGTCGATGGGTTCAATTGAATCCACCTCTTCTCAAGTATCGTCTTTATATGGAGATGGATTGGCGACCTTGGCCGGTCTTTTGGGTTCAGTGTATCTAATCGCGACCAAGGAAGTTAGGGCATCTGTATCGGTTCACGCCTACTCAGCAGCCGTCTGTTTGTTCACAGCAGCATTTCTCCTTGTCGCAGGGATGACACGCGGTATCAACGTTACAACTGACGTATTGATTGCTCCTTGGGTCGTACTTGCGATGGCATTGGGACCCCAACTTTTTGGGCATGCCGGACTGACATGGTGTTTAGAAAGAATAGAAGCCTCTACCGTTGCTCTAGGATTGCTACTGGAGCCTGTGGGTGCAGCCGTACTGGCTTGGTGGTGGTTCAAAGAGGCTCCGACAGCTCAAGAAACACTTGGAGCCGCTGTGATTCTGATTGGACTGATGATCGCATTGCGGTCTAAATCCAGTTCGAACCCAAATTAGGGGGAGAGGATAACATTGGCCTTTGAAAATCCTGCGAAACTCATGCTGTATTCATTTGGTCGATGATAGGACCAGCCTAAAAACTCCATACATTGAGAACAAATTAAATATCGCCAGCAAAATCCGGGGAACCAAGAGTCTGCAGGGACAGGTGGCCCTTCAACCAGAGTGTTTTGCACGGATCGAACGGTGATGACCTCATGAATGAAGCCATGTGGGTTGACTTGAGCGGTGTCCGATGGGATGTCTCCAATCGGGATGACGTCCACTTCAAAGGCAACAGGGGTTTGACAGGCTGTACACTTAAAGCGTCTTGGTTCCTTGATTGGGACATCCTGTTGTTCGATAGCATTGGCGATGTCGGTTGGTGTGTCTGGAGTCACTCGCAGCATCCACTGAGTCGGACAACAATGAACTGGAAGATGGGTGCTGATCATGTGAATATCCTAGGCAGATGCAATAAGTAGAGATGCTGGAGTAAAGTCATTGACAGGGTTTGATGAAGCAGTTTTGGGTTAATTTTGAAACCACTTCGTACCCAAATACAGTCCCAAGAGTGCCATAGTTACTCCTAGAATTAACTGTCCAAGGATGTTCACGCCGGCTGCTATATAGGATTGATCCTGGATGAGTTTTGCATTGTCAACGGAAAAGGTAGAGAAGGTGGTAAATGCCCCAAGGAATCCAGTTGTGAGTCCTGTCTTGAACCAGCCTGGATACGGAGCCACCAAAAATATGGAGGTAGAGAGTCCCAGTAATAGAGACCCTACAATGTTCACTGTGGCAGTTCCCATTGGAATTCCCATGTAGTCTGGTAGATAAGAACAGAAGTATCTAGAAATGGCGCCAAGGGCTCCAAAGAGGGCGATGGAGATCAACGTCGTAGAGATATCAGTGGTCATGGTTGGGGTCATGGCTGGCTTCCGTTTACAGTGTGGAATATCGCAGCGTGAAGATTGGGGCGAAAAGCCCTGTAGCGTTTTGTCTTTGGTCCAACAATTGCACTGGGTAAGGCTCCGCCTTCAACCCGGGG
>CAJWHX010000180.1 GCA_913040875.1 uncultured Pseudomonadota bacterium
AGCATATAAAATTTATCAAATTCTTCTAAGTCACCAAAAGCCTTTTTATAGATATCCTTATTTTCAATGACGATATCATAATCAAGTACTGTGACATATGCTTCAGCATATATCGGATCTGCAAATCCTGAATTAATCGAACATTCGAGTCTACTTGATCCTCTGTAAGTGGCTGTCCCTTTGTTCCTCCAACATTTTCAACTCCGATGGAAATGTGATTGAAGCCAATACAATGCCTAGCAAAACTATCTTCTGGAAGTAAACGATGAATCGTTCCATCTCTATCCACTAAAAAATGGGCGGATACATTGACACTACCTGCCCTACGAATATCTCGACGTCCACCAAGAGTAGCCGAAGCGAACGTATTCCATGTAGAAGATGCAGTGGAGACTCCTGTCCAGTGAAGCACAACCATCTTTGGTTCTAAATATTTGGGGGCATCTGGGCCGTAGTGTGTGGCAAAATATGCCTCCATACCCCGCTCTCGAGCTGGTTGATTGGGCAACCTCCATTCATGGATTGCAAGTGGCTCAACAGGTTCTGCAAGACCATGCTGCATCCAAAACCAGATCAACACAACTAGGCTCGCCCTTCTTCAATTGCGAGGTTCGCCAATCGATCCGCCTCATCATTCTCAGGGATATCTGCATGTCCAGCCACCCAACGAACGGTAATGTCATTCCACTTTTTGACCGCCGCTCGAAGTGGAAGAATGATGTCTCTATTGGCCTTGGCTTTCCAGTTTTTGGTTAAAATGCCCACCACATATTGACTATCGGTACACACCACGACTGGCGTCTTGTTGTCTATACCTTCTGACTCTAACAATTCCATAGCATCTAAAACTGCAGACAGTTCAGCTTTATTGTTTGTTCCTTCCCCCAGATATCGATAGTGCTTGATCTCCTTATCTGGGAGTTGGATGTAGACGCCCGTACCACACGGACCAGGATTCCCGACGCAGGATCCGTCTGTAAAACAACGAACCGTCTCAGCAGACAATCCCTCTAAAAACTTCCGAACATCCTTCTGGGCAGCACTCTTTTGTTCGTTTGTACGGGTGTGGGAAGATCCGAATTTCTTACGCACGTTGGGTTTGGCATCGTCCAACTTTGGAGCACTTTCACCCTTGTCAAGCGGCTTCGAAGGCTCACTGCTCAGCTGAATATTTTTCGCTGAGGCCCGATAAATGGTCGCTCCTTCTTTGGTAGAATATCGAATTCCCACCAACCCATTCGATTGGTTCAGTTCATCTACCTCATTGACCTGTGCCCAAACCTTCTTTCCTTTAAACAATGCCGGTTTCCAAAGCATGCCTTCTCCTGTCTCAAACCCACGTGTATGTAACGAATGCCGTCTCGTTATTCAACTACTGAATTCCTCTCTGAAATCGGAAATGAACGAATTTTCGTTGAGGACCGGAGGCGAAAGAGAAGTTTCGCAGGTTTACAAATGTTCCTATCCCACTGCATTTCGATACTCGTACAACGAGTGATTGAAACAACCAACAGAGCACCCTCCTTCAACCATTTCGTTACGACATTGATGGATCGACTCCGAATGCCAGAGTGTATGCAAGCGTTCTTCAAAGACATTTCCCTTTATTAGACCCGTGCCATTCCATACACAGCATGGAAGAAAGTTACCCTCATAGGTGATGCCGTACTGTTCGACGAATCCTAAACATCTTATATTCTCGATGGTTTCGCCAGCATGATATTTGAGTGAATCCGCATAGAATGAACGTCGATTGGCATACTCATCGTTGTCTCGGATGATGGCTTCTACCTGTTCGGTCCAAAGAGTCTTATGCAAATCACTGGTCAAATAGAGTTCCGGAGCATCATTGACCGGCCAAAAATCAAGGGACACTCCAAGTTCTTGACACACTTGATAGAGATCCCAGAGCTGATGAACATTTTTATTGGTCACAGTACAGTACACAGAACAAGGGATGTCAGATTCTAAACGGACCAACCGAATGGCTTTCAATGTTCGTTCATAAGCCCCTTCTTGACCTCGCAATTCGTCGTGCACTGCGCCAATCCCATCCAACGAAAAGGACAAGGATGATACCCCTGACTCTTTGAGCCAGCCCCAATGACGCTTTAAGAGCAAACCATTTGTAGTAATATTAACTGCCAAACCTCGCTGACGAGCTTCAGAAATGACCAACGGCAAGTCGGAATGAAGAAACGGCTCTCCTCCGGTAATAACAAGCACCTTGGTACCTATTTCCGATGCATCATCCAATATCGGCCACAGTTTATCCACATCCATGTTTTGGGGATTGTCCCACAAATCACAGAAGGAACACGTCAAATTACAGCCCCGATTGATAAGGAGCAACATTGTTCGTTCTTTAACCGGAGTGTACTTCGGTAAAAACTCACTTTCTATTTGTCTCCTCTGAATACTTCTGGTGAGCAGCTCTGTAAAGTGATCTCGACCACGATAACGTTCCGGATGCTGATAAACGTTCAGGTAGCACTGACCAACATTGATCCAAGAGAGGCGCTCAGCAACTTCTTGTCGATCGGACAGATGCTTTGTCGAATGTATCGTTTGTTTCAAAGCAGTCAACATTTCCTCTGCTGTTTCAACATAGGTAAACTGACCCAGATCTGGTATTCCTTCAGCGCCCTTTCGCGTCGTTAGGATTGGCTTGCCAACAGCCAAATACTCGAGCAATTTGAGGCGGGTACCTCCCCCATCAAACAGTGGACAGAGAAACACATCCGCCATATTGAGATGGCCAGCCAAGTCATCCACCACATCTGTAAATGTGATCCGAGGGTGGGAGTAGTATCGCGGTGGATTAAGGCCAGTAATTACAAACTGTACTGCATTCAGAGTGGGGTCAGCCTCCACCAACGGGATTAAATACTCCGCAATGAATCGAACGGCATCGGTGTTGGGTGCGTAGTGAAGCGTTCCATGAAAGAATACAACAACCTTATCATCCACCTTCCACGTTCGGCGCCACTCTTCTCTTCGTATACGACCCTGCTGAATCGTTTGTACCGACACACCGTGCGGGATGACTGAAATATCGTTGGCATGGACACCCATCTTGACCATTGCCTCTTTGTCATCTATCGACACTGCTATCACGTCATCCACGAGTTTTAACGCAACGGTCTCCATACGACGAATACGATCTACCTCATGGCCATACGCTTTGAGTCTCGCCCACTCAACATTGTGCTGAACGATCGAAGATCGAACTGTTTCACCTCTCAGCTTACCCACAATTTTAGAGGCTAGATATGAAGTCAATCCGTATCCTGGAAACTCCGCCTGAAAGACATCAATATTTTCAGCCAACCCAACGGCAACCAATCGAATTAGCCAGGAGGGATCAAACTGAGCAGAATACAGAAAATACTCTTCGACTGGATATCCTACCCAACGACACCATCTCTCTGCCAGCCTCTCCCCCCGTCCAATTAATGGCCAATCTTCCATGGCTCGAAATCGATCGGGAAAGTATTTGTATTCAAAATAACCGGATTTATGAACTCGGATATAGGTATCCCTATCTGATGTGGCAATGAAAACATCCTGACCCAAAAGAGAAAAAGATCGTGCGGTTTCAACTATCTTTACAGCTGCTCCGTGATTTGTAGGGAGTAAATCGGATCTGGTCGCAATACACACATTCATAAAGGTCCTAGTTATGCAGTGAAAATATTGTAACGAAAAGACTTCCCCTCGCCCATATGAGTTTATGTAGAACAGGTCACAATTGTGACGTGAAGGAGACATCACGGCAGTAAAGATCCGAAATCAAAAAAAATGGTTGTATAGAATCTGATTTTCCAATACGCATGAGACCATATTATCTCAAATTATCAGACAACTATGGAGTTTCAATGAGCAATCCTCGTTATCAAGCCATCCAGGCAGCCACTTCTCGAACCCCCAGAACATTCGAACCTCTTGTTGATGAAACCGGTGCACCCTACTCTGTCGATGAGTATTTTGGATACCGATGTTTTACCAAAGCAGACATGGCAAATCGATTGCCAGCATCAACTATGAATCGTTTTGAGGGCAGCTTAGAAGAAGGCAAAACATTAGAGCGAGATCTTGCAAATCACATTGCCCATGCCGTTTATCAATGGGCACTTGAACAAGGTGCAACACACTTCTGTCATTGGTTCCAACCGCTGACTGGTGCCACAGCTGAAAAGCATGATGGATTCATTCAGTTGGGCGGAGACGAGCCAATATTCTCCTTCTCTGGCTCTGAACTGATTCAATCCGAGCCAGATGCTTCTTCGTTTCCAAATGGTGGTTCTCGAACTACATTTGAAGCCCGTGGATATACTCTGTGGGATCCCTCTAGTCCCATCTTCTTGATGGAACGAGAAAACGGTTCAACGCTTTGCATCCCAAGTACGTTCGTATCCTACTTCGGAAATGTACTCGACAGCAAAACTCCACTCCTTCGTTCTATGGATACTCTTGAGGAACGTGCAATCGAACTTTGCACGAAGCTTGGAGAAACGGAAGTGGATAAAATCATCGCGACAGCAGGTCCAGAACAAGAATACTTTCTAATTGACAAAGCGTACGCTGCCCTTCGTCCGGACATCCTTCTGACTGGACGTTCAGTATTGGGTGCCTCAGCCCCAAAAGGTCAATCCTTGGATGATCACTACTTCGGGTCGATCCCATCACGGGTTGCAGCCTTCATGCACGAAGTGGAAATGGAACTGTACAGTCTTGGTATCCCTGTAAAGACGCGTCACAACGAAGTCGCGCCTTGTCAATTCGAGGTGGCCATTGTCTACTCCGAAGCAAACATCGCCGCTGATCACAACCAGCTGGTCATGGAAATGTTGAAGCGTGTGGCTTCCCGTCATGACTTTCACTGCTCTTTACATGAAAAGCCATTCAAGGGTGTCAACGGATCTGGTAAGCACCTCAACTGGTCTCTCGCCGACAACTTGGGTCGCAATCTGTTAGACCCCACGAAGACACCAAGCACAAACATTCGATTTCTGGCATTCTTGACCTCTGTGCTGTTGGGAGTCCATCGCAGTGCTGGTCTTCTTCGTTCTGCGATTGGAACCTACAGCAATGACTTTCGATTGGGCGCCAACGAAGCACCACCAGCCATCATCAGTGTATTCTTAGGAGATCAACTCAGTCGAATTTGCGATAGACTCGCCAACGGTGACGATCTGCCTACAGATTCTGGAAATTCAATGCTGCAATTGGGTGTAGACGGTTTGCCCGATCTCAAGCAAGATACAACCGATCGCAACAGAACCTCACCGTTTGCGTTCACTGGTAACAAGTTTGAATTTCGTGCTGCAGGTTCTAGTGCCTCAGTATCCTTCCCCCTCACATGTGTGAATGCGGCAGTTGCTGACGGGATTGAGCAACTCCTAGCCTTAATTGAAGAAAAGGAAGATGTCCTCGAAGCCATCCGAGAAGGCATCCGTCTATCGAATCCAATCCGATTTGAAGGCGACAACTATTCCGATGCGTGGGTTGAAGAAGCCGAGAATCGAGGCCTTCCTCACTACCGAAAAACCCCACATGCATTGGCTGTACTCACCCATGACAGCACCATTGAATTGTTTGAAGGCTTGGGAATCCTATCTAAACTGGAACTTAGCAGTCAGTATCACGTCAAAATTGAGCAATACATCACTCACGTGACCATTGAAGCAGACATCCTACAACAATTGGTTAAACAGTTCGTATTGCCTTCAGCCATTGCAGAGCGCACCGCCGCATGCGCAGATGTGGCGGCTCAAAGCGCTGTGTTTGGATCCGATTCAACAGACAAAAGCCATGCTTTAGCCATTCACGATCTGATTCAACAACTGAACTCAGAGCAAAAAACTCTCGAAACGGCTCTCCGTACAAACGCAGGAATCAAAGATGAGCAAGCGCAAGCTGAACACTTGGCACTTAGTGTGGCTCCGCAAATGGAGGCTTTGCGCGATGTCTGCGACAACATCGAGTCCATCGTTGAAGACAGCCGGTGGCGTCTACCCAAATATCGTGAAATGCTGTTCCAAAACTAAAAACGCATAGAATATACGTATACTGTATGTCCACAAAAGCACCTCCATGGAGAGGTGCTTTTCCTGTATATAAACATCGAGATTGTCATGACACCAGAATCCAAATTACAAAGCATCTTGAGCCAGTGGGACATGGACCCCACATTGCATACCAGCCCGCATCAAGGTCTCATCAACCAAACATTCTTGGTGGGTGAACCAATTACAGGGGTACTACAGTGGGTCAACCCAATCTTCGATGCACGAATTCACACCGACATACAAGCACTCACCAATCATCTCAAAGCCAAAGGTCTAGCGACAACTGAATTGTTGCCCACCAAAACTGGAGGCCTCTACATCGATGATACAGAGAGCGGCTACTGGAGGGTGTTGAAATATATCAAGGGTAGAACCTTTGATCAGATTCCTTCAACAACTTTAGCTCACGAGGCTGGAAAACTAGTCGGGCGGTTTCACGATGCAATGTGCGACTTCGATCACACTTGGCAAGCACCCTTTCGGGATGCTCACAATACCACGCTTCGAATGAACAATCTGACACAAGCACTGAACGAGCACACAGCGCACCCATTGTACGATCAAGCCTACACTCTAGGTCAACAAATCTTACGGGATTGGTCCAACTGGAGTGGTACGCTCAATTTGCCCACACGCGTCAATCATGGAGATCTAAAGATTTCCAATCTGCATTTCAATTCAGATGATACCGATACAAGTAGAATTACTATTAATCATATGAATCAAAATAAAAGATATAATTTAAATAGAGATGATACTTTTGGAATTGCTATTAATAATAATGTAATTGGTATAGGTACTAATTTTTATATTACTAGCAATATTAATATTATAGCAAATGAAACTACACTAA
>CAJWHX010000181.1 GCA_913040875.1 uncultured Pseudomonadota bacterium
ATTATCTCCACCTTTGTCTGATAATTTTTTTCTTTGATTAACACCAAATTTGTGTTGTTCATCAATTATAATCAATCCTAATTTATTGAAAATAATTTTTTTTTGAAATACAGCATGAGTACTAAATATTATATCTATCTCATTATCAGCTAATTTTTCTATTATTTTTTTTTTATTTTTATTTTTACTTGAAAGAATTTCGATATTGATATATCGATTCGTCAGGCAGATCGTTTGAAAGAGCAGTTCGGTTCAGCCGATACAAAACCATCCGTGAAAAGTGTGGAAGTCATCGGCCGTTCTGTTCGGGAGTCTTTTCCAACAATCAAACACATTGCGCAAAATGAGGTTTGTACTGGCATCATGATTGGGGTGGAGATGTGGCTGGGCGCAGTGGAGGCATTCTTTGACGAACTTCCGATGGAGTTGTCGACAGATATCCTGCAAACCGGAGTCTTTCTGGTTGGAGGATCTGCCAATCTAGATCAACTCGATTGGGTCTTGTCACAACGTTTGGGCTTGATGGTCATCGCTCCTGAACATCCAGAGGAACTGAGTTTGTTGGGTGCTGCACAAGTGTAATAGAGTATTGAACTTTGAAACTTAAAGTGTAAAAATACAAAAAAGGAGCCTAGGGCTCCTTTCAATTTCAAACCGAAAACGATTCAACACTCAGAACTGTGTCCGTGATTAAACATGGTTGCTCAGGAATGAGTCAAGATCTGTTCTGTTTAAGGCACCCACTCTTCGATCTACAGGCTCACCGTTTTGAAATAGGATCAAAGCAGGAATATTGCGGATATTATATTTTGCGGCCAGTCCACGCTCATTTTGAACATCGAGTTTGGCTATGGTCAGTTTTCCAGAGTATTCCATAGCTGCAGTATCAAGCATAGGAGCGATCATTTTACAGGGACCACACCACTCTGCCCAAAAGTCTACAAGTACAGGAACGGGACTATTCAACACTTCTTTGTCGAAATTTGATGAGTTTACTTCGAGGGTATTACCAGCCATTGGCTCTCCATAGTTTAGGGGTGCTGTTATAGTACGTTGTGAGATTCACAATATCTAATTGACAAATACAATCTAGATTGTGGCGAGAGAAATATATAAAACCGATTCAATGATGTATTGAAACTGTTATGCCACTCTATCGTATATATATGCACAACCTTGTAAAGTCAAGAGGGAACAGGTTATCCAACTAGACGTTTAATTGATGTATAACAATGGAGAAATAATCATGAGTGTGACCCTGCTGCAAAAGATGGACAATGCCACGCATTCTAAACTGTCTGGAGCTCTTGAAACCCATTCCATTTCGGCTCAGTTGGTCGATGCTGTGTCGGGGGAACGTACATTTCAACGTAAGTACGGGCGGGCAGATACCAGTATGGTGATTCGGTTTGAAGGCGGTGAGTTAACCGGGTTTTATGGTTCTGTAGTAGACGGTTTGGACACACACACCTGTGAGCAGGGGATTGCGCATCTCATGGCTGCTGGGTCTACATATGAAGACACGCTGCAGCAAATTAAACGTGACCTCATATGTAAACTGACAGACTTGCCTCCCAAGACCACTTTTCAACCAGATCAATCAGATTTGGGTCGGTCTCTTCCAGTACCAATCAAAATGGGTGAGGAATTGGCGGGTATTCTGAAATCAAAACAAGTTGAAGAGGATATGCTTCGCCAGTATGGTCTCGCTTTGTCAGAGCGAATTGTGTGGACGGTATTGTCTTTTGATATAGCGAAGGTACGATTGTCGCTTCAATTGTTGAAAGATTATAGGAAGATGCAGGGGGCGAGTACTGTTGGGCAGGCTTTGGATGTGGACAATAGAGTTACAGATATGTGGCGGTCCTTCGATGTCTTTATTGAAATGGGATTGGTCTCATTGAACACCTCCTCATCATTGGTCAACAATGAACCTGTTGATGTAGAAAGAGTGGCAGAGTTGGAGACGACATTGGAGCGATTCAAGTCTGAACCTGCCTATACAATATTTGAGTTGACGGCTCCCAATGAGGTCAATGATAAACACATTGATCAGGTATTCAGGTCTCTTTCAAAAAAATACCATCCTGACCGTTTCGGAAAGGTTTCAATGATCGAGAAGGACTTGATTGTAGAGGTCTATTCTCAGATCAACGATCTGCATATGGAATTACAAGACGAAGAAACCCGTACTGAATTAAAGAAGCGCTTAGACGTTGAGCGTCGAGGTCTTCAGTATGTCAGTGAGGATGACGAAAAGAAGTCGGAACTATTGCAAGCGCAAGGCACATTTTTTTTCCGAAAGAAACGATATTCAGAATCGTTGGAGATGTTGGATAAAGCCTTTGAACTCAATCCCTACAATTGGAGAACCAATACGATGCGTGTGCGATGTCAGGCAGAACTTGAACAGATATCGAAATCAGAGGCTGCCGAAATCTTAGCCGGTAACAAAGATGCGAGGGGAGCCGACCGAGTAGAGTTACTTTTTCAGGCTGGTCAGTATTATTTAAAGGATGGAGAGCAGTCCCAGGCGTATGAACTGTTCAAGAAGGTGGTAGAATTGGATGATGGACACATCGATGCAAAGCGATATCTACATCTAAGAAGAAAACAAGCAACACCGAAAGAGGAAGAGGATGCAGACACCAAAAGTTCATTCTTCTCTCGATTGTTCGGCAAAAAGTAATCTGTTATCGAGTTTGGTTTTAGTCTCATGTCCATAATTTTCACAGTTCTTATTGTTGGTTACATTGTATCGAGTCTCAAAAGTGATATTGAACCGTTGCGGTACGGCTTGCTCGTTGTTCATGCACTGACGATTGCCAGTCTTTTTGTCGAAGTGAAGGTGTCTGATCCGAAATTGGGCTTGCTCCTTGTTGGTGGGATTGTATCTGCCGCCGCTGTATTTATTTCCAAAAAGGAAAAGTGGAAAACGATGGTGGCACCCTTAATGGGAGTCGTATCAATACTACTGACGTTGAGTCTACTCGCACCGGTACCATCAAACTCACCGCTTGAAGTCCAAGCCTGGGTGGCCATGCACATCCTTTTAATATTACTCGGATATCTAGGATGTATCGCTGCAGGGTTGCTTTCCGGAGTGTATATTTTCGTGCAGCATAAACTAAAGGAGAAATCACTGAAGACAGTTGTGAGATATCCTCCACTGAGTATACTTGAAAAGTATTTTTCAGTTGGGATTTGGCTTGGTGTGTTGGGGTTGTTCACGGGTGTAACTTCAGGTGTCCTATGGGGGCTTCACACAACGAGTTTGACATGGGATTTCACGACCATCAGTTCACTTGTCCTTCTTGGCTGGTATAGTATCGCTCTATTTGGCAAAATTTCCGGACGGAGTCCCCGGTGGGGTGCTTGGATGTCTGTAGTGGGCATCAGTGGGTTGATGATTTGCTTTTTCTTAAGTGCTGTAATTGGTAGTTGGCATGTTGGGACGGTATGATGAGCATATTCTCGATCGGCGTTAACCATCAAACTGCTCCATTGGCTTTTCGTGAACAAGTGGCTCAGGCCGTGCAAAATCTGATGGAGACCAATCGCTCCTTTACAGAGCAGCACTCTCTTTCAGAAATTGTAACGATCAGTACATGCAATCGAGTCGAGTTTTATTGTGTCTGTCCTAAGGGAACAGATCAAGAAATCGTGTTTGATTGGTTAAATCAACATGGTGTTCGCCCCGAACGAAAGTACTTTTATTGGTACAATGGTCAGGCTGTCGTGCAACATTTGTTTCGTGTGGTATCTTCTCTAGACTCGATGATTTTGGGGGAGAATCAAATCGTCTCGCAAGTTCGAAACGCCTTTCAGTGTGCAGAGCGGAGTGCATCGGTTGGTCCAATCTTACGTCGAATTTTTGAAAACTCCTTTGTTGTAGCCAAGAAGATTCGAACGGAAACCAAGATATCCGAAGGTGCAGTCAGTATTGGGCGAGCAGGTGTTGATTTGTCTAGGCAGGTATTGGGCGATATCTCCAACAAGACCGCAATGATCATTGGTGCTGGAGAGCACGGTCAGTTGATTGCTAAGAACCTTCGCAGTAAAGGAATGAGTGAGTTATACGTTGCAAATCGGACTTATGATCGAGCGGTATCGCTGGCCCAAGATTTTGGAGCCTTTCCGATCAAACTTGCAGATGTGCCAAGATATTTAGAGAGGTGCGATGTCATTGTATCTTCGATTGGCGGCGGCGAGTATGTAATTCATCGTAAGCATGTTGATGTGGCACTGAAAAATAGACGGTACAAACCACTTGTTTTTATTGATTTGTCTGTTCCAAGGGTCTTTGACGTTGAGATTCACGATTTAACGGACGCGTATCTCTTTGATGTGGACGATCTGCAGAGCATTACCGCTCAAGGTGTCAGCAAACGAAAACAAGAGGCAGAGACCGTAGAAACGATCGTAGAGACGGAGGTTGAGCAATGTTGGAGTCGACTCTTTGCAGATCAGCACAATCATTCGATTGGAACAGTCTTTCAAAACGCTTCCACAATTGTGGCTCAAGAGATCGAACGTCTGCAAACTCAAACTGAACTATCAGATGCAGAACTGGAGATGGTTAAAAAGTCTATGAACAGCATTGTGAAAAAGATCCTTCATCATCCTGTACAGCATGCACAGTACTTAGCAAAATCACATCAAACAACCGAATTACAACAGTATCTTTCTACCTTAGTTAAAGGGAGAGATAGGTCAAGGAAGGAGTAGGTATGGAAAAGTTAATATTGGGAACGCGTGGTTCAAAATTAGCAATCGCCCAGTCTTCTTGGGTTGCCAAAGAGATAGAAGCGGCGACCGGAGTGCCTGTTGAGTTGAAGATTATCACTACCCGAGGTGATGTTGTTTTGGACAAGCCACTTGCAGAGATTGGAGGCAAAGGTCTCTTTACCTATGAGTTAGAACAGGAATTGTTACATGAGACGATCGATTTTGCTGTTCACTCATGCAAGGACCTTCCGACTGAAAATCCAGAAGGGTTAGACATCGTGTGTTATCCAAAACGTGAAGATCCAAGAGATGCACTTGTGGGTCAGGGATTGCGTGATGGGTTGGTTATTGGGACTGGTTCGGCAAGACGCCAAGCTCAAATACAACGGTTGTTTAAGGGAGAATTTAAAGGCATTCGAGGGAATGTAGATACCCGAATACGAAAAATGGAAGAAGGACAATATGATTCAGTCGTGTTGGCGATGGCGGGTTTAAATCGGATTGAAATTCAAAGGGATGATGTGTTTCCATTGACGATTCGTCAATGTGTTCCTGCACCTGCTCAAGGGGCGCTTGCACTGCAAGCAAAGTCAGACAGAACCGAAGTGATTGATGTTTTGAAGCAGATTGAATGTTCTACAACTCGAGTTTGTGTGGAAGGGGAACGACACTTTTTGCATCTCATCGGTGGAGGATGTCATGCCGCTTTGGGTGCACATGCTTATCCAATTCATAATGGTATCCGCATGTTTCACGTATTTTATCAAGAAGGCGACAAAATTTTCGAATTCGAAAAATCCACTGAAAATGATGACAATGTTAAGGGGTTGGCTGAAATTTGTGCCCAGAAAATATTTGAAGCAATAGGACAATAGAGTGAGACAACGTCCTATCTTTCTTCATGCAACAAGCCGTTCGAAGGTGTTGCAAGGATTGAATGGTTGTTCTGCTGTTGATGTATTTCAGGTTCGGATGTACAGAACGGAACTTTTGGGGTCTGTTACCATTCCATATATTCATGAATCAGTGGTGATTTCATCACAAAGAACGATACCTTGGTTGGAAAAATCACCGGCTGTCATTGAGTCTCTAAAGAGTAAGTCTGTTTTCGTTGTTGGGAAGCAAACGGCAGCTCTTCTAATTGAGATTGGTATAAAGCCATATTTCGTATCTGCTTCTGGATTTAATGGTTTGAAACCATCTTTGGAAGATAGAGTTGTGACCATTATCGGTTCTGAAACCTTAGCAAAGCCCAGTGTACAATACTTGTCTCAGCATCCTGAAAGCAATCATCTGACCGTTTATAGACGAATTTGGATGAACACTGTATTGCCTTGTTTGCCTGAAGTGGTTGACGTTGTCCTAGGTACGAGTCCATCGATTGTCGATGGTGTGGTAAAGTATGGTATTTCAAAGGATGTTTTGCTTCTCGTATTGGGTGAGACCACTAGGAATCATGCCATTGATTTGGGTTTCAACAATGTTAGGATAGGTGTAGTTGGTTCTGTGAAAGAGACATGTGAATGGTTTCTACGTGAAGGACTGGATTTAGTGAACAAAAGGTAGAGGTGAAACATGACCAGAAAAGAACAGATCTTTGCAAAGTTAAAGACCGGTTTGGAACCCACACATCTAGATGTGACAGATTTTAGTCATCAACATGCTGGTAGAGATGGCACAGAATCACACATTACCGTGACTATTGTGAGCCCAAAGTTCGATGGCATCCGAACCCTTCAGCGACATCGATTGATATATGGTGCTTTGGCTGAAGAACTACAGAATGGACTGCATGCTCTTCAAATTCATGCTTATACAGAGAAGGAAATGCAAACGGCTGAGATTGAACCACCACCTCGTTGTAAGGGGGGACACTAATGATATGGCTGTTTTTTGCATGTACAAATGATAAGGATTCCGCTGCAATCCAAGAAGGGGATACTTCAAGTGAAGTTGCTATAGAGCGTCCGACGGTTTCTCTGGATGACATGATGTTTCATTTGAACAATCTGGACTCACTTGGTCAAGACAATTCAAACAATCGTGCTCTGGGTACGAGTGGGGGGTTGGCAACGCGGACATATTTGAAAGAGACACTGTCTGATTTGGGCTATCGGGTATGGACGGAGCCTTTCGTGCTTTCCTTCTTTCAAAATCTGTCAGACCCCCTTCTCC
>CAJWHX010000182.1 GCA_913040875.1 uncultured Pseudomonadota bacterium
AGGTTGATTTCATCCATCACAATGTCTGTGATCTTCCGAAATCGATTCCCATAGAGTTTTTGAGCAGTGTGGCTAAACGGTGTGAAACTGTCTTGAATTCGTAATGAGCCGATTTGATCGCCAGTTGTCGTAATCGGTTTACCAATATTGTACCGAATGGTACCGCCTTTTGCCCATGGGAGATTTCCGCGGTAGCTTTGTTCACTGCCCATACATCCAATCGGTACGATGTCCAGATTGAGTCTCTGGGTCATTTGAGCGATGCCGGTATGTCCAGAGAGCAATCGTTTGGATCTGGTTCCTTGAGGGAATACTAAGATGTGATGTCCCAAATCGAGGGCCTTTTGATTCAGGTTAACGACCTCTTCTGAAAGGGCATTGAACTCGGAATGCAGCTGCTGCAGACGTTGTGTGGGCGCAGGTGCCAGAAACTGACGACACTCTGAGGTGGTCTCCAGTAACGTTTCTTCATTCACATCCAATCGTCCATCGAGGAGATTTCGAATAAATCTGTATTCCTTGCTGTTGGGTGACCGGCCGATGACGTCTTTAAATTTGGCTGATATGACATAGCCACGAGAGGCCAAAGGTACGTTGCTGGTACTCAATAAAAAGTTGCGGACCAAAAAGTTCTGATAGTATTTTGCCTTGACCCAAGTGACCGCATACTGCTCTTTGTTTCGCAGTAAATACCATTGGAAAGGCCAGCAGTTGTAGCGGTCTGTGTGGTTCATCGCAAAACAGACCGGTCTATCCTTGGGAATGTTTTCCAGTCCCTCAATTACAACATTGACTGCTGGGGGTAAACCATAGTTGAATGTTAAGAACTTTGCCCACCATCTCTGTCCCCAAGGACGCTCTGTAATCGGACAATTTTGCAGTAACTCGGTTGTGATCATGGTTCGGTTCAAGCGTTAAGCAGTCTGAATGAGTCTGGATAAAAATAGTCTTCGGTCCTTTTGAAAGGAGCCATCCACTCTACGTGAAGCAATCTCCATAGAGACGCCTATGTCTTCAAATCCCATGTCCGTAAACATCTGATTTGCAAGGCTGGGAGTGTCGGAGATGCGCATCAGAACGTGATTGTACGGTTGCTGATCCACCCAGTCTAGGTAGCGTTGGGTGATTTGCTTGCCCAAGCCCTGTTGTCTGTGTTCTGGGATAACACCCAACTCCGCGAAGTAATGGGTGTATTTTGGTGCAAGCAATCCATGAATGTGTCTAGAGATTTCAGGGTAATTTCGGAGAGCACAACCCAATCCAAAGCCGACAACTTCATCATCCAAAAGTGCAAGCATGGTCCAGCGCTGACGGGTTTCCAAATGAAACTCCATAATGGCGAGCGCCTCGGAGAGTAAAAATTGCTCATGATATGGTGGACTGGTGAATACGGACTGAAATGCCTTGGCAAAAGACTCAGCGTGAGGGGTAAAGTCTTCGATATTCTCTATGGTAACTAGCCGAAAGTGTTGGTAATCAATTTTCATAACAATCTCAGAATGTGTGAAATGGATTTGCGCTCAATAAATAGTCCATTTGACCAAAATTAGCAAGCAACTTGACCTTTTAGGGGCGTTAGTGTCACAAACGTCATGATGTATTCTCCTACTGTCATCCAATGACAGACCAAGATGGGAGGGGCTCCAATTGATTGTCCGAGTGTCTTTGCCTCATCGTGTAGGGTTACATGTGCCGTGGAGGAGGAGGGGTCAATTTGACCGACCTCAAATGATCTTGGATGTATAGAGAATCCTGAACCAATCAGCTTCGAAACCGCCTCTTTGCAGGTCCACGCCAATGTTTGCCATCGTTCAGAGTTTCCAAGCAATGTTTGTTCTGATTCTGTAAACCAGTGTTTTAAAAATGCTGGTGAGCGAGGTTCAATGTGTTCTACATCGAGTCCGATCAGTCCGGTTCGATTTAGTGCAGCCCACCCCATCCGATTGCAGTGGCTGATTGATATGCCCATATCGGATCCCTTCAAAAATGGGCGTCCACTGCGTTCTTGTTCAACGTTGAGGTTCAAGTGTTCAAGTTGTAGGAGTTTGTATGCAGCTGATCGACCAGCGATGCGGTCTGTTTGTCTCTTTGCGTTTCCACGTTCTAGAAGCAGAGTGCTGTCAGTCGGTGGAACAATCTGTAGATTTTCTTGACTTCGTGCGATGACTACATCTGGTGTTGGAGTCCAGAAATCTTTGTTCCCATTGATATTTGGGGCCTCGATGAAACTCACCTCCCGAAGCGTCATGACAATACTGCCGTTTTGGTAGACGTCAATGTTGTATTGTCTTGGTTTATCTGGAATGGGTTGCGAGCGTACAAGTAGTCCTTCCCAGTCGGTGGGCGTATGAAAGATCTGCATGGAGCCAATGCCTTTTGGCAATACCATCTCTTGAGTGTGGGTCCAATGATGCCATCCGGCCGCTTGGAAAGCATTTTCAATCGCCAAAGGCGCAATCAAGTTGGTTGGCAAGATGCTCAGGTGATCCAGCAGACCTGTAGAGATAGACTCTAGGTTGGACATGGACTGTACCTCTTCAAGGACTTGGAAAGATGGACCATGGAAGAACTCTTTATAGATCTCCGCTGAACCAACGGAGCAGGGGACCTGTGGTTCTTCTCGCAGTAAGGTGTGTTTGATTGGATTCGCAAAAAGCATCGTGGCTGTAAAGTGTAGGGTGCGTTGCTGTCGTTCACCCGCCAATTCTCGTACGGAATACAACTGACAGTTTACCATCCTCTCTTGCAAAATTTCAGTTTCAACCTCTACACGGACCTCTTGATTTCGATGGAATTTAATCGGTCGTTCAAAGTGAACATTGTTGATACCGACCACTTTATTCGTATGAATTACCGCAACGGTTTGTGCCATAAATTCCAATCCCATTACACCTGGGAATATAGGTAGGTCACCAACACTGTGGTCTTTCAACCATTTGGACGTTTTTGGACTGAATAGAGCCTGTCCATGGCACCCTTTGGATCCAAGGGTAGCCGTTTGTATCAACGGTTGTGAAGTCGGAATCGGCAATGGCCCAAGAGCACCCGTGATGATGACTTCTCCCAGCAAGCGGAGTTCTGTCATTGCAATGGCCTGTTCGACTGCAAAGTCTAAGGGTAAGAGTTGGATTCCACGCTGGGTCAGGAGATGCTCCATTCCACCACGAGATGCCATTCCAACTTGGGCCCAGGCTGACCAGCAAATATGGAGAGAATTGTTTCGTTGTTGGCAAATATAACCGACAGAATCATTGGCGGCGGAGTAGTCTACTTGACCTTGATTCCCAAATCGTCCGGCGATGGATCCCATGGACAAGAAAAATGTCGAAGTGGGTATATTGTCCAAGATATTGAGGGCGCCTTGTACTTTGGAGTGGTACACACGCCTAAATGCTGCAAGGTCCTTCTTATGTAGGGGCTTACTTTCTTCTGCTCCAGCACCATGGACGACGACATCAATGTTTAAACCGGTGTCCGTTATTTGATTGAAGGCATCCGTCACTGACGCTCGATTGGCAATGTCTGTTTGAATGAATGTGACATCTGCACCCAAGGCTTGCATGTGGTTGATGTTTTGTAAGACAACTTGCTGCTTACGGATCAGGTCTAATCGTTGCTCAATCATCACTGGGGTAACTTTGACTCCAGTCTGAATAAGATCGGCTTTGATGCGTTCCTTTTCTTGGTCTAGGTTTACTAAGTCATTCGCTGGAGGCGTTCGTCCCAGCAGGAATACATTGGTGCAACCGTATCGAATGAACCCTTTCGCCACTTCGGCTGTAACACCTCTCGCGCCACCGCTAAACACCATTGTCTTTGGGGCAGAGTGTGGACTCAAAACGGCATGTTCCTTTTGCAATGTGAGGGCAAAACGATCCTGGTTCTCATAATACAGCTCTGTAACCGCATCGACACTACGGAGTTCTTGGTGTATGATGGCTGCGAGTTCTTTGGGAGTGATTCGAGGTTGGACCCAAATGACTTTACTTTTGCACCCCGGCCACTCTTGGGCGAGTGCTTTTGCCAGTCCCGAACGTCCTCCTTTGAGCGCTACATGGGCAGGGCGATCGTTGGGTGATGTGACTTCCAATATGCACAGCCAATGAGAGATGTGTTCGGCATCCAGTGATTTGGCTGCTTCAAAGATCTCTTCGATATTTCGTCCTCGCTCGATGACGATTTTACCATCCGGTTGTGGTTGAAGTCCTTTGGATTCTAGGGACCGAATGAGTTGACGGTCATTTGGTGTGTTTCCAACCAATCGAAAAGACTTGTCCTCAATGGGGCGCTCTTGTGTAACGGGATTGGATTCCCAGTGGGTTCGAAGTATGTACGGCGTAAAGTTCTCATATGTCTGGGATGTCTCTTGTACTATCAGAGGTACAGGTATTTCGTTGTCAAGTGGTATAGAAGGCTGAGGCGACTGATCGCTGTGGGCTTTATTCTCTACATCACTTGAATGTGCACTGAACCAATCGATGAGCGATTGAATGGTTGGTGCCGTCGTCATCTCGAGTTGAGTTTCATCTGGAACGTTAAAGGTTTCTCGGAGTTCTGAGAAGAGTTCAGCCTGTTTGACAGTGTCAATTCCCAAATCCGCTTCGAGTTCATATTCTAGATCCAAGTCTGAGATCTCGTACCCTGTTTGGGTGGAGATTACACCTAGGATTTGATCAGTGATTTCAGGAGCATTCTGTTCAGGATTGGGGCTGGTCTTTACACTTGAATCTTCTTGAGTGGAAGCATCTTCAGTGGATGGTTCACTGGTTTTAACAGGGAGATTGGAGACCGACTTAGATGTTGTGATTTGCTTCAACCAAGCTTGATGCTTGATATTGTCTCGTGGTGTTGAACCTTTCTGCCAAGCTAGTAAAACCAGCTGTGAACCAAATCCTGCCGCTAGACGAATGGCAAATTGACCGTTGAAAGCCCCTCCACTAGAGAATCGCAAGTCCTGTGCGGAATCATCGGGTGTTTCAAGATTGGGAATGGGTGGTGCTTGCTGATATTGCAATGTTTTGATCGCAATGACATCTTCAATTCCTGCCCCCATCGCATGACCCGTAAAGCCCTTTGTATTGGTGATCAGAACCGAAGGGGTATCGGCGCCGAATGCACTTTTGAGTCCTTGAATCTCTGCTTCTGCGGAGCCTCCTCGTGCCGGTGTAAAGGTTTCGTGACTGACAAACACCGTTTCCTTGGCGATCTGTGTCCGCGACAATCCAGTAGAGGAAGACAGGTCGGATACCAAGGACTGCATTTCGGAGGCGATGTGTTCGATATCCAGTCTGGTTCCGTGATAAGCGGAGTTGCTTACTCTAGAGGCTTTGAGCGTTGCCAGAACTTCTGCTCCGCGCTGCTCAGCATCGTCGGCTCGTTCTAGAATCATTCCTACCGCACCCATACCGAGCAACATTCCATTTCTAGACTTATCAAACGGTTTGGCTGCCTCTTTAAGGTTTGCGGCGGTTGATGCTGCCCCAACAGCCAAGAAACCAGATCCGATCCATTCGAGCATGGTCTCATTTGTTACATCGTCGGCGCCGACTACGATGACACGACGCGCGCGGCCACAGCGAATCCAGTCTTCTGCGATGGTGATGGCTTGCGAGGTTGAAGCACAAGCGGCATTCACATGCGTGTTGGGCCCTTTAGCGCCGATCAATTGTGCGAATTGCGAATGTCCCATGGCCAATATTTGAAATAGGAATCGTCTATCAAATTGTCCGGATCCATCGTCTCCATCTCGTGCGATGTGATTGGCAAAATTGGTGTGTCCAGCAAAAGCTGAAGCAAAAATGATCCCTGTATCCGTCTGGAGAGATGGTGGGAGGCGCAATCCGATGTGTTGCTCCAAGCCACTTCTGGTGGAACGAGTCTCTTGTACGAGTGGTATACCGGCATCTTTCAGTGCCTCAAGACCAGAAGCGATGGCCATCTTTGTGGTGATATCAAGGGTGTCTGCCCACTTTGGATCGGCATCGTATTCAGCGACAAAATCAAAAGACTGGGCTTGTCCTGCCCACTGTATACAGTCAGCATCGACACTCACAGGCTTGAACTCACCTTGACCGGTTTCTGGATTCTTTTGCACCCGAACAATATCTTTCATCAAAAACAAGTTCTTTTGTTTTTTTGATATTTGGGTCAGACGATTTTCGCCATTCAAAATGCTCTGGGTATTGTCAGGCGAGAAGACACGGTCACCACCAGGGAGTCCTAACGAGGCACCGGTACAAACGATTTCGACTGGTGATTGGGGGCTATTGTAGTCTGGCGGTACTGCTAAGGGCTGATGTTGCAGGAGGGCTCGAAGATCTTCGATTTCCTGTTGAAGCGCTCTTTCTTTTGCAGAGTCCGATGGTTTGGAGGATGGTGGTGTGATTACACCCAAAGCGATGAGATTGGCAAGCGCATCGATAAACGATAGTGCCTCTCCGCGACGAGGATGATTGGTGTGCATCGCAACGTGGGTCTTCCCTTTGAGTGTGGTACTGGTCAGCCCAGTCAATGCTCTTTTGGGTCCACACTCAATAAAGATACGGGCATTGTGGGCGTACAACCCTTCAATTTGTTTGATCCATTCTACAGGAGAGGCAATCTGCTGAGAGAGTACATCGATGATGTGTGGCACGCTGTGTGGAAACCAGTCCCCTGTAACATTGGTTGAGATTGGGAGTTGAGGAACATTCAATTCGAGGTTTTGCAATACTCCTTTCAAGGGCTCTGCTGCCGGAGCAACAATGTTGGAGTGGAAGGCATGGGATACCTGAAGCTCTTGACACCGTACACCCTTCTCTTTGCAGAGTGCGATCATCTCTTCTACACCTTTGGACGACACAGCAATAACTGTTGAACAAAAACAAGAAGTTAATGTTG
>CAJWHX010000183.1 GCA_913040875.1 uncultured Pseudomonadota bacterium
CTGAGTGCAGAGGGGCAAGGTGTAGATTGGTGGCGAAATGGATTTCTCATCGTTTGGGGACTGATCACTCAGATTGCGACCAGTCATGTGGGGTTTGGACTGATGCTGGCCTGGCTTGCAACCCCATTTGTGTGGTGGCGATCCAAGAATATTCGTTTGTGCTGGATGTGGTCCTTTCTGATGACGGGAGTGTGGTTGGCGATTGCCTTTGTGGCACAACATGAGATTGGACACAACTTGTACTGGAAATGGATGTATCCACTGGTACCATTTTGGGTTTTGTGTGCCGTATTCACCCTGATTCGATCCTGTCCGAAGTGGGTGTGGTGGCTTGTGATTGGCCAAGCACTGTTCACACAGGGGATGGAATCTGCTCGTCAGTGGAGACTGTCTGAACAGTTGTATGGTCCGCAAATACGACTTGCTCAGTGGATAGAGGAAAATATAGATCCAACGGAGCCATTGTTGGTGGACAATGTTCCAGCCTGTTGGCTCAAGCGAGACGCTTCAAATTATACGTTGCACTCTTGGTTTGACGTACCCACCTTCAAAACGCCTCAGGAGCTGTTGTCATGGTCGAAAAAGGAAAATGTCCACTGGGTTCTGTTCTTTAGAGAAGACTGGACACAAGCCCCACAAAAGGCTTCATTCATGGTGACAGAACAGACTGAATTTATACTGGGATCCGGTCAGATTCGTTTGGTCGATGAGGAGCCACATTATGGGTGGAAATGGTATACAATCGAGTGGTTAGAGTAATCGAGTTACTTTGATTTGTACTGGTACATCGTGACATCTTCGATGCGTAGGATCTGATCTCTTCGATAGAACCCTTGTTTTAGAACCGTGACGATCTGGCCGTCCAAGTCTGGGTTGTCAGTAGGTACCACCTGTAGTACCCTGTGCAATTTGGAATCAAAATGGTCCATTTTTGGAAACGGTGCCACTTCGTACCGTGAAAGCATTTCTAGAAAATCATCGTAAATATTTTGCGAACTTTCTTGATCTGTTGAGTTTTGAACACTCCACACCAGACTGTCAAAGAATATTAAGAGATCGTTCAAAATGTGCTTCTCTAGATCAAAGAGGGCTCTCTTCTTGTACTCTTCCATCTCACTATACAGTGCGTTGAATGCGTCTTTTGAGGCGGACTCTTGCTGCTCTAGTCGTTCAAGACTCGAACGAATGCGTGTCAGCTCGCCAATGATAACTTCCGACGGACTTTTTGCCATTGTATTCCTCTCTTTACTCGTGTATCAACAGCTTGATGAGATATTTGGAAATGTCCAGAGAACGGTCTACGGTTCTGTAGTAATCGGGATGGGCACAGAGGCTTTGTAGAACCTCTTCGTTTCTATCCGTACCAACTCCTACCACAAACAGGAGACATCCTGACTTATGAATAGCGCTGCAGATGCGCCGCACATCTTCTAAGTTGACGATGTGCCCATCGGAAATGAGAACGATGACTCCAGCCCGGCCCTTTAGATGTTCTTTGGCGCGACGCAACTCAATTTGTATATTGGAAAAGCCAATAGGAATGAGCTTTTTGACTTGCTGGGACACTCCAGCCACATTGTTACTCGGTTTGCTGAGTAAACCCTCTGGATACGTATAGACAGCCATATTTCGGTTGTCACGAAGGTTGTGACTGGCAAACTGTTTGACGAAATGTTTGGCTTGCGTCAATCCTTCTCCATACATTGATCCACTTGAGTCAACGATCATGGCAATATTGGCCGGTACTCGATTGTTGAGTACCTCTTCAAGCCCATACTTGTCTTTGGCGACCCTATGTGAGAAGATCCCATCTGTATTTGGCTGACTCGCTTCTACTTCAACAATACCGTTGGCGTTGTATCGATACGTAATCGCAACGGGGATAGAATCATCAACCTTGGGGAGTCCAAAGAACTCAAAGTGTCCGAGAGCGGCACATCCTGGATGCTGGGGGTTCTTTCTATCGCCTTGAAGGAGCCACAAGTCTATGGATGACTGACCTTTGTGCATGGTTCGAAAGTGGGTTTCAGTATGTGCAGTGGGGATGGGCGTATTCTTTCGAATGATTGGTGCGTTGTACAACTTACCTTCTTTGAGCACAACAAGACCCAGTTGATGCGATGCGACGTCATGTGTTTCGATATCGACAGGTGGTGCCTCATCCTTACGAATGGCAGATTCAATTGCAGCGGTGATGGCGGCACCCATTGCAACACACTCATCTGGATTGATCTCCGTTGAGGGATCTTTTCCGAAGATGTCTTTGATTCGTTTGCGAACCATCGGCATCCTGGTTGAGCCGCCCACAAGTAATATGGTGTCGATGTCATCTGTGTTGAAACAAGCAACACTCATCGCTTCGAACAGTTTCTCTTCGCATCTTTTCAATAGATCAGCCGTGATGGCTTCAAAATGATCGCGTGTGATCTTGAGTCGAAGAGGTTTATTTTGATGCTGAAATGAAAGGGTGATTTCTGGTCTTTGCGAAAGTGCAATTTTGGCATTTACACAGCGTTCACGCAGTTCATGTGTGGCCAGCATATCATCAAAAATGTTGATACCGTGCTGCTTTTTGAAGGCCTCTGAGACGTACTTCATCAGTCGATCATCCCAATCTTTACCTCCAAGTTTATCATCGCCGTCGGTCCCTTTCACACGGATGACGTGTTGATTGATCTCGATGATTGTCACGTCGAAAGTCCCACCACCCAAGTCGAACACCAAGCATCGATTCTTGTCACGCAACTGATTGAGACCATAGGCTACTGCGGCTGCGGTTGGTTCATTGATGATCTTGAGAACTTCAATCCCAATGGATTCTGCGGCTTGGATTGTTGCGTTCCGTTCATTTTGACCAAAATATGCCGGTACAGTGATGACAGCCTGCGTGATTTTGGTATTGAGTCGAGCCTCTGCCGATCGTACGAGGCTTCGCAGTATCTCAGCGCTCAGTTCGATGGCATTCCACGTTTTACCGTTGTACGTAAAAGAGTATTCTTCTTCTCCAATCTCGCGTTTAACAAACTGTACGACTTGTTCAGGATACGCAACGGCTCCACGTTCGGCTTCTTCGCCAACGGTTATTTGGTCACCTTCGAAAAACAGCACAGAAGGGGTGATATTTTTTCCCAATTCATTGGGCAATATTTCCGCTACACCATGCTTGTTGACATGCGATATTGCGGAAAATGTTGTTCCTAAATCTATTCCAATGGCTGTGGACATCTGCAAACTCATGAATGATTGGATGTTAAACTGTCGTGAAATGTAATCAGATCACTTCTATTGTGCGGGAAAACACTTATTGAAAATAATAACCAATTCTAGGTTTAATGGCACTGTCTTTCCACTTTCTTACTTTGATATTCAGCATCTCTCAATACTTTATTCGTTAATCAACAACACACGGTGATCACAATGAAACTCATGTTGGCTTCGTCTTCTCCATATCGTCAAGCATTGTTACGAGATGTCGGACTGAATGTCTCGGCCGTTGGTGCAAATGTAGACGAGTATTCTATTGTCGGGAGAAACCCCGTCGAAACAGCACAGAAGCGTGCCTTGGCAAAGGCCAGTGCAGTGGCTGTTCACCACCCTGAGCACATTGTGATTGGCGCGGATCAGGTTTGTTATATCGACGATGTTGTTATGGATAAGCCCAAATCTTCAGAAGAATGGTTTGTAAGACTTCAGGCGATGCGTGGTCGGGGTCACAAGCTTAGTACGGCGGTCTGTTTGATGAGGCGTGGTGCAACTGAAGAATCCAATGTTCTTGTTGAGTTTGTGGAAACGACTCGAGTGTATTTTCGTTCTGATTTGAGTGATGCAGATCTTCGAGCTTATGTTGAGATTGGTGAGGCTCGAAAATGCGCAGGAGGCTATATGATGGAACAAAGGGGGGCATGGTTGATAGAGAGGATCGAAGGCGATTGGCAAAATGTGATTGGATTACCGATATTTCCTCTGCTCGGTCATTTGAAGACTCTTGGATGTCCGATTTTTGGCATGAGCGGTATTGAATAATTACGATGATCGTGTATCTTATGGTGTTGAGGTGAGTGAATATGTCGCAAGAGTTTGAAGATCCACGCAAAGAATTGCTGGAAGATTTGCTGCAATGGTTAGAGTGGCAGGCTAGCTGTGGGGGCGAGGTTTGGCCTGTAGACAACATTGCGATTTGGAACCAGCGATTGCCCAAGGAACATCGTCCAAAAAATGCAAGTCATCGAGGAGGATCTCGAGATGTAAGACCCGCATTTTTGACTTCGAAGCAGAAGGGTGGGAAACAGAAGGGAGATGATAGCGCCAGATCAAAGAAGGGTGCGCTGTCCAGCTCTCAAATGCATTTGAAATCCAACTCAAATACAGAGGAGACTGTTAGACCCGATACGGCTCGTACCCCAAAGAAGCCAAAAAGAGCTTTGGCGGCTGCATTCACGTCATTTTTGCAGACTCGTCCTCCGAGTATTGACTTTTCATTATTGGATGAAAAAACAGGACTGAAAACAATCAAAGAACATCAACGGAGGTATTGTTCTACAGACCCTATTTGTTCGATAGGTGGCGGTCGACCAGGAAATCCAGTCTTGGTAATTGAAGGACACTCGATGGGCTTAACTCAGCAGTCAAAAGAGTCGTTGGGCAAGATTATGGACAATGTATTGAATATCCCGCGGAATAAAATGTATTGGTTGCCACATCTTCACGGACGCACAACGTGCAATGTCTGTCCGACGCTCTTTAAAGCCTCTCTGGAATGCCTCTCTCCTCAGATTGTTTTAATAATGGGGGGAGATATGCGCCAGAAAGTATCCATGCGAAATGCAAGTGGTCACGTACAGATGGGAATTGAAATGGAGATTCATACCAATAAATGGACTGTCCCAGCCCTATGGACCCATCACCCAACAGATATGGTTGGGGATGTACGTCTGAAAAAGGAGTGTATGATTCATTTGAAGACGTTCAAGCGAATGCTTCGTAAGGTTACACTGTAACCTTACCGCTGTTTCTTGATCTATTTTTGTTTCGTGCCCTTTTTTCGAAGGCGTGGCTTTGATGTTGCGGATGGGGCATCAAATCCAAATTGCGCAAAGACGTCTCCGAAGGCATCCCCCAAAGTCTTTGCCGGTGCATTTTCGAATGTTGATTCTTCGGATCCAAGTTGAAACTCAATGCGTTTTTTTTCAATGTCGAAGTCTTGGACCCGGACAGCGATCTCTTTTCCAATGCTGAGTTCGTCCATCTCCACAGAGGAGAGATTTGAACGATGTAAAAGCCCTTCTAGGTTCGGAGCCAGTTTTGCGAAGAATCCGAACTCCTTCACTTTTGTAATCGTAGCGGTGTAGGTACCGCCTCTTTGAAATGTCGTGCCCATTTTAAGCCATGGATTTGAAGATGGAGCGGACAAAGAAATCTTTCCATCTTTGATGGATTTGATCTGCACTTCAATCTCGTCTCCGGCACTCAAGTCTTCGCTAATATCAGAAAAGATAAATTTGGGTATGAGACCATCCACTCCATTCAAGTCTACGAAGGCACCATGTTGAGTGATGTTCAGGATCGTTCCGAGTAGATTCATTCCTACTGAGAGTTCTGCAAGTCGAGCATCCTTTTGCTCGGCACGTTCTTGCTCAATCAATCGGCGCCTAGACACGATTAACTCTGAGGACTTGATTTCGGTGATCAAAAAGGCATAGGTTTGACCGATGTGCTCTTCTGGTTTTACGGCACCGAGTACCATCTGTGAAATCGGACAGAATCCTTTTGTGGTACCAAAGTTGATGGAGAAGCCACCTTTGTTGCTGCTGGTAACAGATCCTTCAACAGGAACTTGTTCTGTGTAGGCAACTTCATAGGCGGACATGTCTGCACTTTTACCGATCTTTTGAGCCAACAGAATCCCACGTCCATCCATGCGGACGATCTTGGCCTCAAGTTGATCACCAATGGTGAAACTAGAGGGGTCTTCCACTGGAAGAGTTGCCTCTGATTTTGCATTAATATCGACCAATACAGCATCGGGTTGGACCCCACAGACGATGCCTTGTACTTGATCTCCCACTCGATAGCGTCGCGTCATAGAATCCATAAACACTTCATCCATAGAAAGGTCAAAGGCGTCCTCTTCAAATGCAGAAAGATCAAGAGGCTCTACCTTTTGTGCAGCAGGGGTTGCTGTTTGGGTATTGCTCGATTTCTCTTTGACAGTTGATTTCCGCTTAAATCTGGGTGTGGAATGGGTGTCTGTTTCCGTTGTTGCTTTACGACGAACTCGAATTTTTGGCTTTTCAGACATGGACTCTCCGATATTGATACGAAACTGTTGCAGTCTAACCAACTCTTTTGTCGTCTACCATGTTAATTTGTGCATTGTCTACACGAAGTACACAGTTTAGAGAAGTGGAGCATAGACATGATTTTGAGCATCTTTTTAAGCACTCAATTGGCATTGGCCCAGATTGGAGATGTCAATGTGGGGTTGATGGAAAAGGATGAGCTGATTGAAAGCCTTCCGAAGAATCCAAGCTATTTTCCTTTGGCATCCGAGGATTTGCGACGGGATAAGGAAGTGATTCAGCACGCAGTGAAAGCCTTTCCGGCAAATGTAGAATTTGTACCGGTCGACGTCTGGGAAGACAAAAATTTTTTGCTCGAGGTCCTCGATCAAAACCTAGCCATTTTAAGAGGTTTGCCACGGGAAGTTCAAAATGACAGAACCATATTGCGTAGAGCGATACAACAAGATTCGTTGGCAGTATTGATGATGCCGCCTGAGTTTAAAGATGATGAAGTCTTGATGAAAATGGCTGTTCGTTCAAATCCATTGGTATACAAATTCATTTCACCCCGTCTTCAAAACAATGAATACATTAT
>CAJWHX010000184.1 GCA_913040875.1 uncultured Pseudomonadota bacterium
GACAAAGCGGCGGCCAGTTCCACCGCCATCAGTGAGTCAAAGCCCAGGTCTGCTTGGAGATTGGTGCCCAGAGTGATTTTATCAGTCGATACACCGGCGACGGTAGCGATGGCTTTGTTGATTGCATTGGAAGTGCCACGTTTGGCTTCGGCTCGTGTCGGAGTCGCATCGATGATTTTTTGTAAGATCTCAGCAGAGGATTTTCGTTGCACCTTTCGCGTACGCGTTCTTGGAAGATCTGCATCGACGATGTGAATGACTGCTGGTCTTTGGTAGGGAAGAAGAGTCATGGCCTTCTTTTTTATTGCATCGAGTGCGTCGCCCATTAGGTCATCTCGATTGAGCTTTTTAGCCTCATCACACTCAGAGTCAACAACTGCCAACAGCCCCAATCGTTCACCACCACGCGGATCGGATACCCCAACGAGGGTGTATTCTTTAATGAGACGAATGGTCCCCAGCGTGTGTTCGGCGTCATCCAAGTAGATGTTCTCTCCTGAGGAGGTGACGACAACTTCTTTTGCCCTTCCAACGAGGAACAAACGTTTTTTGTGGTCCAACCGTCCCATGTCACCGGTGTGGAGCCATCCATCATTGTCCAGCGCGTTCTCAGTCGCATTTGAGTTGTTGAAATAGCCTTGCATGACGTTTTCGCCGCGTGCCAAGACCTCTCCGACACCATTGTCATCTGGATTGATAATCTTGACTTCCACACCTGGGATTGTCTTTCCTACGGTGCCTACCTTAGCACCTGGAGCTCCAGAAGATACTGTTAGTACTGGAGCCGCTTCTGTCAATCCATAGCCTTCAGTGAGATGTAGTCCCAATCCAGAGAAGAACTTTTGCGTGTCTGGAGGTAGAGCGGCTCCGCCCGAGATGAGAAACTTGATGTTTCCACCCAAGCGACCGTGAATTGGTGCAAAAAGCAATCGACCCACATCCAGTTTGGCATTTTTACCCAACCTACGATTCAATTCCAGCATGGCGTCGATAATGGCTTCAAATAGAGACCCTTGATCTTGGATCTGCCCTTTGATTCTACGTTCTAGAAGTTGCCAAAGTGCAGGTACTCCAACCATGGCTGTAACCTGTCCCGCCTGCAACCCATGACTCAGTTGCTCACCGGTGATCTCATCGAGGTAAATGATGCTGGCACCAAGGCTCAGAGGCATCAACAATCCGCAACTGAACTCAAACGTGTGGTGTAATGGAAGGACAGAGAGCAGTCGATCTTCACTAGAGATGGAAAAGAGTTTACCCAGAGAAGACAACATTGCCGTAAAGTTGCCGTGACTCAACATGACTCCTTTTGGAATACCTGTGGTACCGCTGGTATACAGGATAGAAGCCAGAGTCTCAGTCGTGATGTCTGCACGTTCGGTAGTATTCTCTGCTCCCGGTATCTCTTCAGCCATGAACTGCATGTCGAGTTTCTCTACGGTGAGTTCATTCGCAAATGTATCCAAAGCCTCTTGATCAAAGATTCCAACGTTGGCTTGTGCAGAGGTGTCGATTGTGATCGCTTGGACAGAGGTCAATGCGACATCGAGCGGAACAGCCACGGCTCCAGCAACCAAGATTCCAAAATAGCAGATCGGCCAGGTGGGGTGATTCGCTCCGGATAAATACACTCTGTCTCCAGCCTGGACACCTGCCTTTTTCAAGCGTAAGGCGACAGAATGAGCGCGCACACGTAGTTCTTTGTAGGAGATTCTTGTAAAGCCATCGTCATGGGTTTGCATGAGCGCAGGGAGATGTTCGTATCGTTCAGCGATTTCATCGAGCATATCAACCAAATGGTCATAGGCTCGGAGTGGTTTGCTCTCTCGGTTTCGTTTTTCTTCAACCAGTGGAAATACATTCTCTACCAATCCAGGACAGTGGATATCGAGGATGTATTCACGCCAGTCGATATCGAGGGGCAACCAAGGGAGGAGTTGTTTTTCATCATCACTCAGTCGATCGTAGGCTTGATCTGTATGCAGTGTGGAGAATCGATAGTTGTGTGTAGCGGTAAACGGTACAAACTGGTCTGTAATTCGACCGGTGATTTCTAGACTCTTTACCAATCCATTGATCGATTTTCGTGCGGGTTTTGCAAGGGATGATAGTACGCCTGTCTCGAGTGGCTTCAACCACTTTCCAAGTTGCTGTACTTGTTTGGCTTGAATCTTGGGTCCGCGGTTCCAATACGTGTTGACACTCACGGGGGTAGCTTCGATACGCTGCTGTACAGTAGCCAACAATGGATTCTTCCCTTCCTCTCGGATGCGTTTTCTTTTGTGTAGGGATACAAGCTCCACCAATCGATACATGGGTAGTGGATTGCTTGCCGAGGTTCCGTACTGATAGACTGTTTTATGGGTGTTTTCGAGCAACTCCGCACAGGACAACACCATACCGATGGCGACCAAGTCTACAGGGATGACGTCGAGTACAGATTCCTTGGTCGTGGGAACCAATAAAGGACCTTGATTGATCAGGTAAATTAAGGGGGCGGATGTATTGATACCTTCGTTCCAGCCTATTTTCGGGAAGTGAACTGCCGATTCAATAACCGCCGGGCGGACAATGCTAAATGTCAGTCCAGAGCGACAGAGGATTTGCTCTCCGATTGATTTTGTGTAGGTGTAAATGTTGTGCCAGCCCCAGAACTGAGCCCGTTCAGTACCTTCGACAACCAATTGGTCTTCGACGAACTTTCGTTCCACTCGTTTGAGTTCTTTGTCAAGTGCTTTTCCTCGGGTGGGCTCACCCTTCGCTGTTAAGTTGTTTTTGGCAACATCTAAGAAGTCTGATTGACGAAAAGCATCTTGAGCCCGACGTTTGGCGTGGGTCACCATATCCATGCACTCTTTGATTTCCATGTCGGGATCCCAGTGCTTGATGTCGAGCGTATCCGCTTTTGGAAACGGAAAGGATAGGGGGTTTATCTCGTCTACAGTACCGGTTCTGTCACCAGCAACATAGCAAGTTGAGGTGTGTAAAAACTTGATGTCTCCCAAATCTTTGGCTAGAGCAACCAAGTTTTGCATACCAAACGCATTGACATCTAAGGATTTATCCAATGGCGGATTGAAGTCTACAACTCCACTTGAGTTGACAAGGATGTCTACCTTTCCGCGAAGCACATTTCTCAGGTCATCAGAGATACCACCAAAAGGATTGGTCACATCCCCATCGATGGCGGTGACCTTTTCATTTAGGAACTCCATGTAAGCCGCTTTTGGATGTTGTTCACGAATGGGGTCAAAAGCTCCAGAGGTTGCAACCTCTGTTAAAAAACGCTGTTCAGAACTTTGTCGAATGGACCCGTCTGAGCGTTTTCTCGATCGCACGACCATATAAATGTGCTCGACATCAGGAAAGTGTGCCAAGACTAGTGACATCCAAACCTTTCCTAAAAATCCTGTTCCACCATACAAGAGTATGGTTTTGCCTTTTAACTGTTTCGTTACGTTCAAACTCTGTTCCATAGTGTTTCCTGTGGTCTTCAGCTGTGGTTCCGCAAAGAGGTTGGAGTTATTGTTGGTCCAATTCGGCGCGTTCTTCCTCGGTGAGTTCAACATCTGCCAGCATCAAAGGACAGATTCTAAAGCAGGTGATGGATGGGTCTACGGGAGCCGTTTCCTTGGCCATTCGAATGGCTTCTTGCATCGTCCGAGCCGTTTCATATCCCAAGATTTTGGGGATGTATTCGTTGTCGGCACCCACTACGATGACTCGGCTGCGATGCTTTCGTCCATTTTCACCCCAGTACCACATGTAAAATGGATGAGTCGGATGGTAGGCGTTGCCTGAACGATACATCTGAATGTATGCTGGATTGCGTGAGAACTCTCTTTCGAATCGCTTATGCAGTTCCATAGCGTCTCGTGTTTGCGGGAGTAGTTTATGGAAGAACTCTACATATGCGAGGTGCTGTTCTTTATCGAACTTGTCAGTGCATGGATGGGTAATGATGATGGTGCCACCCTTTTTCAGCAATGGGGCGCCGCGGTGGAGATTGTATAGGTATCCCTCAGCCATCACAGATACCAACAGTGGATTCAAAAATGCACCCACGTTGTATGGCGAGATGTACGGAATCGGGAAGATGACAATGTCTGATTGACCTTTGACTGGGACGGCGAGCTGTTGAAAGCACTTTTCTAAGATGAGCTTATGTACGGCCTCAGTCTCTCCAGCATGAACGGCGATTACTCCATATGGTGCGGGCACCTTTTCGAAGATGGCTTGTCGAGCTGGCTGTGGAAGGGTTTTGAGAGAGCGAATTAGAGCCTTCATTCCAAACTGTTCCATTGGTGTAAGGTCATCTTCATTTTTACTCAAAAAGTCGAGGGGCTTTGCGAACATTCGATTGTTGATGGTACTTTCGATGTGGAAGACATCAATCTTTTCGTTGATGAATCGACCAATCGACTCCATTGCAGATGAGAGCGCACTGGACTTCTTGTCGGTAAAGTTGGGGTCCATGTACGATTTTGTTTTGCGCAATGTCGCAGGGTTATGGTGGGCTTTTAGCGTTTTGTATCCAGCCAATCCCGTTCCGACAGACTTAAAGCCACCGTTCATTGGTACAAAGGTGAGGTTGAGATAAATCAAGAGGTCACTTTTTGCAGCGCGGGCGTTGATTTCGACGTCGTAGCCTTCCTTCGTTGTCCCGAGATGCACCATGCCGTCCGGTAACTCCGCATCGTGATTGTACAATCGATCGGGGGCATATTCGTTGTATATACGGTCTCCAACAATATGACGAATCTCTTCTTCTTTCATCGGACGGTGAAATGCAGTGGCAACCACCATTTCAATATCGTCGATGGCATAATCTTCGAGCATTGCCAGAACAACTTCAAGCATTTGTTGCCGGATATCCGGTTTCGCCATGGGTGGCAGTGGCATTGAAAGATCGTCAATAGCAATGGTGACTTTCATCCCAGGTTTCAGTTTTGCAAACAACGGTTCACTGTTTTCTGGATGATTGATTGCGTAGCGAATGGCCGCCTTAACATCATTGAGTGGCTCCATAGGGGGCTTTGGATAAATGACTCGAGTTCCAATAGGCAAATCGACTTCAACCAGTTGGTCTCCGCTAAACAATACACGAGGCTTCGATTGGTGATTGATGGTCACGACGCAGGGGTGATTTGACATAATGAATTCCTTATTACACAAATGGTTGAATGCAACGGTTAATGATTGGAATGAGATTTGCGAAATGATGCAGGGGGCTCATTGTTGATGTCTAGAATGGGCCAACGGTAGGCTTGGGCAAGTCGCTTCAGTTTTCGGGATGGATTGATGCAAAATGCATGACCGACTACGGACAGCATTGGAACATCTGAGAAGGAGTCTGAGTACGCATGGCACTTTTTGAGATCATATCCATGAATGTGTGCATCTTCCACGATGATTTTGGCTTTCTCAGGACCGGCTACCAGTGGATGAAGCATCTTTCCAGTTGCATATCCATCTTTGAATTCCAATCGATTGGCGATGAAATAATCGGCGCCGAGATGTTGTGTGACATATCGAGTGGTTACGTCTAGTGAACCTGTGACGATAACCACTTTAAAGCCACCTTCTTTACACTGACGAATGAGATCATGAGCACCTGAGTAAATGGCTGGTCGGATGATATCTTCAAAGACCTCTCTAGACAGCACTTCAATACGATCTTCTGTCATTCCTCTAAAATGTGAGAATAAGATCTCATTGAAGTTGCGTCGGTCTTGCATTTCGGCAACGGCCATTCTTGGTGCATCGAACAGTGCACGACCAAATCGTTGTAAGGTCTTTAGCGGGGAGGCTTGATTTAAAAGATAATACGCAGTCGGTTGGATAAGGCTTGTTCCAACCAATGTACCATCCAAGTCAAAATAGGCTGCTTTTGTCATGAGGACTCCTCAGTATTATCGGGGTTGTAACCATTGGGGTCTGGTCCGTAGTGGACAGTAATAATGTCGTATGTGACGGTTCCCTTTGGCAAAACCAAATCAAATTCGTCGCCTTCTTCTTTACCCAGCAGTGCTCGTCCAATAGGAGATTGTACGGATACGAGCATACGTTCTGGATCGATTTCTTCTTTGTCCACTAAGCGAAGGGTCATGAGTTTACCATCTTCATCTTCTACGGTCACCAATGCACCAAAAGATACAATCGAACTCTTAGGCAGAGTGTCCGTATCAACGACTTTCACATCCTTAATCTTCTGACGGAGAATCCGGAGTCGTTTGTCGATCATTCGCATTCTCTGTTTGCCATAAATATACGCGGCATTTTCAGATCGGTCTCCTTGAAGTGCGGCATCGTGCACCTCTTGGAGAACCATAGGACGCTCTTCATTCCAGAGAAAATTGATCTCCTCTGTAATGCTGTCGTATCCTCGCTTAGTGAACTGTCTGGTCACTGGATATCCTGTAACTCAACGTCGAAAACGAGCATGCCTTCTGGTTTTCCAGGTGCACCTTTATAGGCTAGCTCTGTGGGAATCCAGAATCGGACTTTGTCTCCAACGACCATTAATTGGAGACCTTCGGTCCATCCAGCGATGACTTGATTGAGACCAAAAGTCGCAGGGCGTCCGCGCATTACAGAAGAGTCAAACATCTTTCCATCTGTCGTCCAACCGGTGTAGTGGACAGTGACCTTAGCCTCAGGTGCGGGTTTTTCAGTACCCGTTCCTTTACTCAGTACTTTATATGCCAATCCAGACGCGGTTGTAGTAGCGTCTGCTGGAGGTGCCGCAACGTCCTCAGGTGCAGCGACCAGTCCTTTTCGTGCAATGTTTGCGTCGTCACTTGTTTTACTCACAGTATTGTCCTCACTGGTTGTGTTTGTTTCTGTTTGTTCTGTCACAGTCTT
>CAJWHX010000185.1 GCA_913040875.1 uncultured Pseudomonadota bacterium
CCAACGGGGAGTCGCCAAGAGAGGGTACCAAACGCGGTGTATCCCAGAGCGTCGTCTAACTGTGTGCCCAGCCAACACATTGTCATCGCCGCTGGAAACATCACAAAGAGATGAATACCAAAGTTCCGATAGAGTGCGGGGTTTTGAATGGCTTGAAAACACTTTACGGTTGTTGGTTGGATGCGCTTCATTGGGTGTTCTTTGTCGGGTGTGTTACCTACACATATCCCATTTTGTCTGGTCTGAGTAGGGGAAACACATGAATATCAACGCTAGAAATCCTGCCACGGTTGCTCTACTTGGGCTCAATGTGCTCTTGGCGATGTACGTGTTTTGGCTTAGTGAAAGACCGACACAGCATTTTGTATTAACTCCCTTTTATCAAGTTGTTCCTAGAGGCAGCGTGTGGACAGCCGAAGAGTTGGCAAAGATTCAAGCAGAGATGCCGAGTGCACTTGAAGCGCGAGATATGCACAAAGCCTATGCGCGTTTGGGCTCAACATTGAGCATTGATGACGTATTGAAAGGGATTGATGGACTCGAAGACTCTGCGGTTCCATTGACTGAGACTCAGCATGCCAAGATTCAAGAAGCGATATCGAATCTCCAAGCAGACCATCAAAAAATGCGGCAGGTGCAGCGTGAACTAATTCAGTTAGAGAACCGACTGGTTCAGCAGACTAGAACTTGGGGAGTATTACCGTGAATCGTATGCATTTGGTGTTGATCCTTCTGTTGGGCTGTCAGGCGTTGACTGTTGTCAAGTTGCTTAGACCCAGTTCAGATATTGACGTTTCTACAATGCCAATTTTGACTCCGGTATCTCTCGATTATGAGAAGGCTTTTCGGTCGGGTCAAGAGCCTATCAATCTTCATATTGTGATGGATGCTGCAAGACATGTCGATCCCGACAGGGTGCCCAAAGCCGAATACGAGCAATTTTCTGCCGATCGACTGAAGATGTTGGAACTTCGAAATCAGCGTCATGCGCTCAACGTACGTTTGATGGAAGCAGGTGTCGACATTGTACAACGATTGACGCCTGAACAGTGGGAGATTGTACAATCTCAAAGAGACAAGATCCAAGCAGACGAAGAAGCCAAAATGATTGAGACAATCTTGCAAAAGTGGTCGAAATGATCATTCGGTCCTGTTTAGCAATTCGCTCCAGACACGAAGCTCTCCGATGCGTTCTTCATGTTGCAATCGTTCCTTCCACGCCTTGTGTGCAAACTCAGAAGGTAGGTGTTTGAGCAGCATTTGGGTTTGTTGCTGCATTTGCAAGCGCAGCTGCACCCCGGTGTCCAAATGTGCTTTGTGCTTTTGGAATAGGTTCGAGACTGCGTGAGACAGTTGATTCGAAGTGTGTCCATGCATGGATTCGAAAAGCATCAAGGGGGGATCGGAATGTGAACCGATCATCGATAAACCCAGTCCTGGTGTGTGGGTGAGTGGTGGAACGTAGGTGTGCACCGTTTGGATTCTGGATGTTTCATTTGAGGTGTGAAGCATCAGTAGAAGTACGAGCAGAACGATGGACGTAAAGGCTCTCATGGAGTCGTCTCAATTTGATTGAATAGTTCTCTCCAGTATTGTGCTTCGACACCTTCTACAGAGTCTGTATTTCTTCGTGAACGGATACGGGTTTGTTCGGCTGGAGATAAACTTTCATACAGCTCGAGTGCCGTACGATTCAGTTCCGATTCGATCTGTTGTAGTGACTCTTCATTGTGAAGAAGTGCCTGCTGAGTATCGAGCATCTCTTGAAACAATTGCTTGCTTTCTGCAGAGTGTAATAGGGCTGGATCGGCATGCAACTTTCGAACAACATCTTCTACTGTGATGGCAGGGCTCAGTTGTTCAATCCGCTGTTGGACTGCATTTGGACGATGTAAATCATCAATGGTGTCTCCATCCGTAAACAGAGTGTACACTGAAGTGGAGGGGAGTACCCACCAACGTAGCAACAATCCCATCGCCAATAGAATGTTGAGGACTTCTATGCCGTGAATCCATCGATTCTGAGTATCGTTCATCGCTCCTGCTCCATCGATATTACCAACTGAATGGTTTGTTTTCCTAGAGTCACTTCTAAGGCATCTCTAGTAGATTTATGCAGAGCAAAGTCTTGTCGCAGTGTGTACGCTGTATCCAATGTGGTCTCATCGAAGGAGATCGTTGAGTTTGCCTTTAATCCGCGTATGATATCGTCTGCAGATAACGGAAGTGGACGCTCTGATACTGGAGAGACACCGCGATAACTGGATGTTTTTACCATCAGCGCAGTAGTGTCACATTTGAAGTGTGCCCAACACAGAATGAAGGTGATGAGTATATGACCGGCGGCTCGCATGGTTGCTCCTATTATTTTGCGGTCTGTGTATTGTGATTCATTGCTGTAACTCAACTAAACCATCCCGTAGATCTTCACTGAGGGAGATGATTCGTCCATTTTTGGCACTCATTTTGATCTTTTTGGCACCCATGTGCTGAATTACAGATTCCAAAATGGGTGGTTCACCAGGTGGAGGCGTCAGTAAAATACAGTCGCTTGACGACCCGTCGCCGAGCCATCCCAAATGTGCAAATCCCAAAGCACGACCCGCATTTCGAGTAATGCCCAATATGGCCTCTGGAATTGTGAGCCCTTGCAGTAGGCACGCCAGTGTGGCACAGGTCCACAGATCGTGAATCGGTGAAGAGCCCGGATTGAGATCGGTGGCGATGGCCATTGGTACACCTGCCGAGCGAAGTATTTCAACCGGTGGGGAAGAATCTTTGAGATAGAGTTGAGCCCCTGGCAATAAGGTGGCTACGGTACCACACTCCGCCAAGGTATTGATGTCGTCTTCTGTGCATCGTTCCAAATGGTCGACAGTAGTTGCCCCCAAACGTGCGGCTGCAGCTGCGATACCAGTATGTGTGACCTGCTCTGCGTGCGCTCGGATTTTCAATCCCATCTCTTTCGCCGCAGATAAGATTGCGATCGATTCATCGAGGGTAAATGCACCTCTATCACAGTATACGTCTGCAGCCACAACCCATTCTCGACAGGCGGGGAGTTGTTCATGAATGATGTTGTTGACAAATTCGCTTCGGCGATGTTGCCACTCCATCGGAATGGTGTGGGCTAGAAAGGTTCCAACGGTTGATATCGGCAGTCCATGAGTCTTGATCAATCGATGGACTCTACGCTCAGATTCTGTAGAGAGACCATATCCACCCTTGACTTCAACAGTGGTGATCCCGTTGTGAATCATTTGAGTCAGTCTCGCTTTAAATGCCATGGATAGGTCGTCTTCGCTCGCAGAACGAGTGGATCTAACGGTACTGTGAATGCCTCCCCCAGACTCAAGAATCTCTGCATACGAAGCCCCGGCGAGTCTAGCGGCAAATTCCTTTGAACGAGAGCCTCCATACAGTGCGTGGGTGTGGCAGTCTACCAATCCAGGCATGAGGATACACCCTTTGGCATCTAGGGTCGTCTTGGCAGAGGGAGCATCGTTGGTCGAACCGATAAATACGACTTTCCGATTTGAAAAGCCGATGGCTCCATTAGAGATGCACCCCAATGGATTCTCCACATCGGATAGCGAAGGGTCCATCGTATAGAGAGACGCGATATTGTGAATGCAGAAATCGATCATGTTGCCCACTGGAGTTTGTCATCGGAAGTCGTTAAACTATGGCTATGAACAATAGGTATAGAGTCCATTTCAATTCTGCAACTCAGTGTTCCCAGATCTGTGGGGTGATCATTCTATCGGGACTAATCGGTTGTACAGAAGTTCGAAAGGTGCAAGACAACGATGCCAAACCGATCGATAGAGGACTGATTGAAAAAAGCCTCTCGACTGTAGAGATACCTTTACCTACAGAGACGACTGTCTTTTGGATGGGTGATGATGTCGACCTAGATGAAAGACCGAGGCATGTTGTCCGTCTGACGAAGCCTTTTGTGTCGATGAAGCATGAAGCCACTCAGGTGCTGTACCGTGAAGTCATGGGTGAAAACCCATCCTTCTTCCAAGACTGTGGCGAGTCTTGTCCTGTAGAAAAGGTCCGCTGGATTGAAGTCGTAGAGTTTTCTAACCGACTCAATGAAGTGTTGGAGTTGCCTTTGTGTTACGATATCAAGGAACGAGGCGCTGTTGTGTGGGATGAGACCTGTACTGGATGGAGATTGCCAACGGAATCGGAATGGGAGTGGATGGCATTAAGTACAGCTGAAGATCATCCAATGCTGAACACAGTGGCGTGGTTTTCTAACAATTCGAGCAACACCACCCATCCAGTCTGCTCATTGAATCCAGCCAACAACGGACTGTGCGATATTTTTGGAAATGTTCAGGAGTGGGTGTGGGATGTTTCGGATTCGTATCCATCAAGTACCATCCAGAAACCCAGTGTCGATCCAACAGGTCCTGATCACGGGAATCATCATATCTTTCGCGGTGGGGCTTGGAATCGGTATGCGGAAAACCTTACGCCAACGATTCGCAAAGATGCCTCATATTTATTTCGGAACAACGATCTGGGTTTTCGATTGGTCAGAACTGACGTTCGATGAGAGACCGATGGTTGAGTTGGCCAATAACTCCAGACCTTATCACCGGATGAATAAATTGGTGCTCTCCTCAACGATTGATGTTCACAGTGTCACTGTAGATATTCTTGGGCTATGGGTTGTGTAGAACACGGATAGACAGGATTGGGTATGTCAAAGCGTTTGGGACAACATCGACTCGAGCAAGGAAACGAACTCCTGTGGGCAACAATGATAGAGCAATGGAAAGATCTACTGAATAGAGTGTCGTCCAAGTGCATTCCTTTTGAACAGGCAACAAAAAACTATCGAACAGAATTCTCAGAACAGATTCAGCAGGCTCTCGGTTCTAAATCCAACAATGAAGTTGATCCTCGAGTATTGATGATGTGGAGCATGATACACCCCAGATCGACCAAGATATTGACATCGAATGGTACGTACATCCGGTGGGTGATTCAGAATCCTTTACGGGAGGATATTGCGAGAAGTAATGAGTTCCAAAGGCAGATAGACCAGACCATCGAGGATGTCGATATTCTTAGGCATACTCTGAAAAGACTATCTTGGTTTCGTAGAGTACGTCAGAAATCACAAATCGAGTTCCAAATTCAAGAACAATCCAGACGAGTCGAGCATCTTAAAGACCAGTTGTCGAAGCAACAGATAAAGATTGAACGAATGATGGAGTTCTGGACTGGTGGGGTCATCGAACGATTTGTAGATGAACTGAAACCAATTACAGTCAGTACATTTATGATGGGTGCATGGGTAGAAGATCAACACAGTTACCATTCTGAACATCCTTCCCATACAGTGACATTGACTCAGGATTTTATGATGGGTAAATATCCCGTCACTCAGGGATTGTGGCAACGTGTCATGGATAACAATCCGAGCCGGTTCAAGGGAGACAATCGTCCGGTTGAATCAGTGAGTTGGTTTGACGCATTGGCGTTTTGTAACAAGCTGTCTGAGTTGGAAGGATTCGAATCGGTGTACACAATTAAGGGAACTCATGTGGTCTGCAATTGGAATGCAAATGGGTATCGACTGCCAACAGAGGCAGAGTGGGAGTATTCGACTCGTGGTGGTGAATACCACAAGTATGCAGGCAGTGACAATGTTGACGAAGTGGCTTGGCATTTGCTCAACAGTGACCGTCAAACACATCCGGTTGGTCAGAAGAAATCGAATGGTTTTGGACTCTACGATATGAGTGGAAATGTCTTAGAATGGGTATGGGATTGGTACGGAGAATACTCTAGTGATTCGGTCGTAAACCCGACGGGAATATCCAGTGCTTCTGGCCGGGTTTCCCGAGGTGGCATCTGGTCCACCTACCCGAACCTCCTGCGTTCTGCCAAGCGTTTCTACTACTCGCCCACGTACCGCCGCTACTACATCGGGTTCCGTCTCTCAAGGATTTATCCTTAGATATCTTACCCCTTATCCCCATTCAGACAGCGATTGTGTATGAAGTTACAATCATCAATATTTGGTGTAGTGGTGAAAGTGACCAATTTCTCAAGGTGATTTGACTGGTGTAATGTTGAGAACTGTTGGTGGCAATCTTGATCGACTTTCATCGATAATCAAGTCTTGATCGTAGCGAAAGATCCATCAAAAGTCAGAGAGACACAGTAAGCGGCTTACTCCTTGATTTTAATATCTGTCCCTGAATCCGTAGATGTCAATCGGATGTGGACAGACTATTGTGACCGGTCGATGTTTGAGTGACTGGATTGTAAATCAGTGAGCTGGCTGATCGATAAGCCCGTTGTGTTTGCAATGATCTCCATGTCGACACCACTTCGTAAAAGGTTTAGGGCAACATGTTGGATTCCTTCTTCGAGACCTTCTTGTCGTCCCTCTTGTCGCCCCTCTTGTATTCCTTCTTGTTTTCCGTCGTTGTAGGCCGTTTCCTTGATGGCGAAGGCATCGGCTTCTGCGAATTGGGCTTGGAATAGGATGACCTGTTCGTGTTTTGGGAGGCTTTCGAACTCGGCGAGGGTCATGGCGTCGTATAGGGCTTGTGCGGTTTTTGCGTTGGTGTTGATGGGCATTGGACTATCGGATTTGTGGAGGTTTTGAATGACGTTGAGCCAGCTGACGAGGGGATGGGTGTCACCCAATTTGTCTGAGATGTTTGGCAACTGGAGGTATACAAATTTGAGTTTAGCATAGAAGTCTTGTTCTGGATTTTGATCGGACTGCAATGTGACCGTGTGAGAGATGTGTGGGTCATTGATGTTTAGTCTGAAGTTTAAGACAGAGATGACGTAGACAGGTGGGAGTGCATAGTTC